>JAGODO010000132.1 GCA_017998165.1 Flavobacteriales bacterium
ACCGGGTACTGCTCAATGGCCAGCCCATCCACCGCGACCAGGCCTACGTACTGAACAACGGCGCGTCGGTGCGGCCGCCGCACGGGCAGCCCATCTACTACAGCGACATCCTCGCGAGCTTCCTCAATGGCGAAGGCCGTGAGCGGCTCGTTTTCAAGGCGGACAGCATCGAGTACGCGTTCCCCAATGGACGGGTGGGCCTGCACGAACTGCACATGGCCGAAACGAGCGGCAAGCTCATCGGCATCATGGGCGGCAGCGGCAGCGGCAAGAGCACATTGCTCAACGTGCTGAACGGCAACCTCAAGCCGAGCAAGGGCCGCATCACCATCAACGGCATCGACGTCCACCACGAGAGCGACAGGATCCGCGGCGTGATCGGACACGTGAGCCAGGACGATCTGCTCATCGAGGAGCTCACCGTCTACCAGAACCTCTTCTTCAACGCCAAACTCTGCTTCGGCGACCAGACCGATACGAAGATCGGCGAGCGCGTGCTGCGCTTGTTGCAGACGCTCGGCCTTTACGAGACCAAGGACCTGAAGGTCGGCAGCCCGCTGGAGAAGACCATCAGCGGCGGCCAGCGCAAGCGGTTGAACATCGCCCTGGAGCTGATCCGCGAACCGAGCGTGCTTTTCGTGGACGAGCCCACCAGTGGCCTCAGCAGCCGGGACAGCGAGCACATCATGGACCTGCTGAAGGAGCTCGCGCTGAAGGGCCGCATCGTTTTCGTGGTGATCCACCAGCCCAGCTCGGAGATCTTCAAGCTCTTCGACCGCCTGCTCCTGATGGACCAGGAAGGCCATCCCGTTTACTATGGCGATCCCGTGGACGCGGTGGTCTACTTCAAGAAGGTGACCGGCCAGGTGAACAGCGACGTGGGCCAGTGCGCGGCCTGCGGCAACGTGAATCCAGAGCAGATCTTCGACATCCTCGAGGCGCGCATCGTTGACGAGTACGGCAACGAGACCGATCAACGCCGCATCAGCCCGGAGGCCTGGAACGAGGTCTTCCGCGCCCAGATGGAAGTGCGCGTGAGCAAGGTGCCCGATGGCACCACCGTGCCCAGGAGCACGTTCAAGGCACCGGACAAGGTGAAGCAGATGTTCGTGTACTTCAAGCGCGACCTGCTGAGCAAACTGGCGAACCGCCAATATGTGCTCATCAACCTGTTCGAAGCACCTGCGCTCGCCTTCGTCATGGCCTTTTTCCTGCGCTACTACCGCACAGGGTCCGCCACGACCGAAGAGTACATCTTCCGTCGCAACGACAACATCCCGCAGTTCCTGTTCATTTCGGTGATCGTCGCGCTCTTCATCGGGCTCACCGTGGCCGCCGAGGAGATCATCCGCGACAAGAAGATCATCCAGCGGGAGAAGTTCCTTTCGCTCAGCCGCGCGAGCTATCTCACCAGCAAGATCGGCCTCCTCTTCATCATCAGCGCCATCCAGACACTGCTCTTCTCGCTGGTGGGCGACCTCGTGCTGGACTTCCATGGGATGACCTTCGCCCATTGGGCCGTGTTCTTCAGTACGGCGTGCTTCGCCAACGTACTCGGCCTGAACGTGAGCGCCAGCTTCAACAGCGCCAAGGTGATCTACATCGTGATCCCCGTGCTCATCATCCCGCAGCTGCTGTTCTCGGGGATCATCGTGCGCTTCGACAAGCTGCATCCGTGGTTCGCGAGCGAGAAGAGCGTTCCCTGGATCGGCAACATCATGGCCAGCCGCTGGGCATACGAAGGCCTGGCCGTGGCGCAGTACAAGGACAACGACTACGAGGAGCTTTTCTATGCGTTCGATCAGCGCATGAAGACCGCCAACTGGCGCAAGGACCTCTGGGTGCGCGATCTGCAGGACCGCAGCGCCGAGTTGCGCCGGGCCCTGCGCGCCAAGGGCCCCGTCGCCGAGATGGGACACGACCTGGCTTTGGTGCGGAACGAGCTGGCCAAGGAAATGCGCGGGCTCAAGGGTTTCTCCTTCCCGCACATGGACAGGCTGACACCGTCGGCCTTGGACAACGCCACGCTCGATGCGCTCGATGCGGCGCTCAATACGCTCACCGGTCACTACCGTAATGCCTACCGCGAAGCGGAGCGCGAGAAGGAGGCGCTCATCGCCAGGATGACCGCTACCCCGGAATTGCGAGCGCAATACTTCAAGCTGCTCGACCAGTACCGCAATGAAAGCCTGGCGGACCACGTGACGAACAAGAACGACGTGAATGTCATCGTGGAGTCCGACGGTGAACTGGTGCAGAAGAGCGATCCGATCTACCTCGAACCACGCGAGGGCGGCTTCTTCGCCGCGCACTTCTACGCGCCGGTGAAGCCGGTATTCGGTGCCCGCATGCACACGCTTTGGGCCAATGTCCTCCTGCTCTGGGGCATGACCACCCTGCTGGCGCTCACGCTCAAGTTCAATGTGTTCCCCAAACTGATGGAGCGGTTGAGCACGAAGCCATGGGAGCGGATGAAGGCGTGATTAGCCCTTCGCTCAAAAGGAAAACCCCGGCAAGGCCGGGGTTTCTTGTCCATGGGGACGGTGATCAATTCCCTCCGCCATCCACCTCTTCGATCTGGATCATCTTGAAGGGGATGTTGATGATGGCCTGGTAATCCTCGCCGGCCTCCAGCATGTCCTCATCGTCCTGTTCGTAGTGCCAGAGCACGGTGACCTCGTTCCCCGTCGTGCGCACGAGTTCGAGCTTCTTGAAAACATCGAGGATGCACTTGCTGCTGCTGGTGTTGAAATACTCCAATTGCACATGCAGCGTGGTCTTTGGGCGGGGGTCACGCGCGTAACGGTCGATCCAGTCGATCAACGGCTTGTAGAACTCGATGCTGTTCTCGGGGATACTGCGCCCCTTCAGCTCGAGCAGGCCGGTGCCGTCGTCGAACGAAACGGTAGGTGTTTTCGGGGATCCTTCCAGGAGAATGGCTGCCATAGGTCGTTTGTTCAGGCGGTCACGTTCACGTTCAGGCTGAAAAAGGCGTTGGCCTCGTCCAGCGGCACGAAACCGTATTCAAGTTTACGGCCACTTTTCCGGGCGATGTCGATGAGGCCCAAGCCCCCGCCTCCGGCCTTGCCGAAGCGGCCGTCGTTCAGTGTCTCTTTGTACAGGTCGCGGAGCTCGTCCGGCTCGCATCCGTTCACGCGGTCCAAGTGCGCCTTCAACTTCTGCACTTCGTCGCTGGCCATGAAGTTGCCGGTGAGCACCGAGTAGCCCTTCTCACCGTGTGCGATCATGATCACGCCCTGGCGCTCATCCGTGCTTACCGGCATCACGGATCCCGCATTGTGGTGGTAGAGGTTCTGCAAACACTCCATGGCCACGTTGAACACCCGTTTTCGCATGCGGCCATCCGTTTCGATCAGTTCCATTTTCCTTTCCACCAGGCCCAGCAGCGCTGTGATCAATTCAGGCGACAGATTGCCCTTGAATGACAGCATGATGCGCTGCTTCTCCAATTCATCGTACAGATCGAAAACGCGGTCCAGCATCGGATGGCTGAGCGGTTGTATCCCCCCGCCAGCAAAGCAACCGGCGCCCCTCCCTTGGCCTTGGAAGCGAGCGGTGGAGTTTTCCACCGATCCATGAACAGAACAGGGGCGTGGAAAGAAATGCGCGGGAAGCGGTCGGGGCGTCATGGCCGCACCCGGTTCCCATGCCGCTGCGTTCGGATCCCCGTTACTTTCGGCGGCCTTTGCGCCATGGCCTGGTACACCGAGTGGTTCGGTACGCGTTACTACAAGCTGCTCTATGGGCACAGGGACCAGCGCGATGCCAAAGCCTGGGTGAACACGATCCTGCGTCGCTCCGGTCTGGCTGCGGGGGCCGAGTTGCTGGACATGGGTTGCGGACGTGGCAGGCATGCCGGTCTTTTCGCCGAGCAAGGGCTTCGGGTGACCGGTATCGACCTTTCGGCCGAGAGCATCAGCGATGCCCGGTCGGCCTGTCCCCAAGCCACTTTCGCCGTACATGACATGCGAACGGCTTTCGCGCGTGGGCGGTTTGATGCGGTGGTCTGTCTGTTCACCAGCCTTGGCTATTCCGCGGACCGGATGGATGATCAACGAGCCGTTGATGCCGCTACCGTCGCGCTGAAGCCCGGTGCGTTGTTCGTCCTGGACGTGCTGAACGGGGCCATCGTCCGCAAGGACCTCGTGGAGGAGAACTGTCAGATGGAAGGTGAGGTGCGTTTCACCCTGCAACGGCGGGTGGAGGGAGATACCATCATCAAGGATATCCACGTCGATGATCAGGGCTGCTCTCACCGCTTCATCGAGCGCGTCCACGCATGGACGGCTGAGGAAGTGCAGGCGATGATCGCCCGTGCGGGCCTGCTTCTGGAGGAATTGACCGACGGACCGGACACGGCGCCCTTCGATCCTGTCACATCGGACCGTATCGTTGCCTGGGCCCGGAAACCACGATGAGCAGCGCTGCGCTCATAGCCCTTTTCGTCGCGCTGCCCATGCTGGCGGGGGCCTGGCTGCAACGCCGCGAAGCGGACTCCGACCTGGTGAAGCTCCTGCTCGCCTTCAGCGGGGCTTTCCTGTTGAGCGTGACCGTGGTACATATGCTGCCTGAGCTTTACGAGCGGAGCGGGGAGGGTGCGGGGCCATGGGTGCTGGCGGGTTTCATGCTGCAGGTGGTGCTCGAGTTCTTCAGTCGCGGCATCGAACACGGCCACGTGCATGTACACAAAGGGCATTCGCACACGCTGCCCTTCATGACGCTGTTGAGCCTGTGCCTGCATTCCTTCACTGAAGGGCTGCCCTTCGCGGATGCCTCCGTGCGCGGCAATCTTCCCTTCGTGGCCGGTGTGCTGATGCATAAGGCTCCGATGGCCATCGCACTGGCCACGGTGCTCCGCCGGAGCGATGTGCCCGCGATGCGGTACTGGTCGATGATCGGCATTTTCGCCGTCGCCCTGCCACTGGGCATCCTCACGGGACTGGCCGGGGGCGAACGCCTTGGCGGGGAATTCCTGAACGCTGCGCTCGCCGTTGCCATCGGCATGCTGCTCCACATCAGTACGACCATCATTTTCGAGAGCACACCGGATCACCGCTTCAACGCGAAGCGGTTCATCACCGTGCTCGCCGGTGCGGCCCTCGCTTTCGTGAGCATGCACGGGGCGCGCTGATCGCCGGGCCTCCTTTTTCCGCGATCCACATACTTGCGCGGGATCGCCGGCGTTGTTTACTTTGCATCTCAAAGTACTTTGTAATGGATCAGAACGACGCGCGCTCGGACCTCGCCCACATCCGTTCGCTCATGGAGCGGAGTACCCGGTTCATCTCGTTGAGCGGATTGAGCGGTGTGTTCGCCGGGACCGTGGCACTGGTGGGCGCATGGGTGGCCCAACACCACGTCAGCTATTACACCGGGCCGGGAGCGGACAGGCTCACTTACGACCTGGTCCGCTCGGATGAGAGCTACGATGGGATGCGGATAGCCCTTTTGCTGGATGCGACGATCGTTCTGGCCGTCGCACTTTCGGGCGCGTTCTGGTTCACCTGGCGACGGAGCAAGCGGATGGGACAGGGTCTCTGGGACCCCAACGCGCGGAGGCTGGCCTGGAACCTGTTCATCCCGCTCGCCGCAGGAGGTCTTGTTTGCCTCGCGGTGATGTACCACGGTCTGCCGGGACTCGTCGCTCCCGCAACGCTGGTATTCTATGGACTCGCCTTGTTGAACGCGAGCAAATACACGCTCGACGAGATCCGCTGGTTGGCGTTGAGCGAATTGGTCCTCGGCGTGGCCGCGTCGTTCTGGATCGGTGCCGGATTGATGTTCTGGGCCCTCGGGTTCGGCGTACTGCACATCGTTTACGGCGGCCTCATGTGGATGCGCCACGAGCGCGGACAGGAGCAGGCATGATCGAAGGGCTCCATAAAGCGTTCGAGAGCCGTGTGCGATTGGGCATCATGGCCGTGCTCACCGTGAACGATCGGGTGGACCACGCCGCTTTGAAGGAGTTGCTCAACGTGACCGATGGGAACCTGGCCAGCCACATGGCCGCACTGGTCTCCGCGAAATACGTGCAGGTACGCAAGCGCTTCGTGGGCAACAGGCCCAACACGAGCTACAAAGCGACCGTCGCGGGCACGAGGGCGTTCAAGGATCATCTGGATGCCATGGACCGGCTCCTGAAAACGGACCTGCGGCAATGAAGGTGAAGATGATCCTGCCGGCGCTCACCGAAGCCGAGAGCCCCTTCTGGCGGCCGATCAAGTACTCCTTGTTCCCGCCCCTCGGACTCGCCACGCTCGCCGCGTACCTGGACGCGCACGATGAGGTCACGCTCACCGACCAGCATGTGGAGACCCTGCGGCTGGATGATGAACCGGACCTGGTGGTGATCCAGGTGTACATCACCAACGCGTATCGGGCTTACCGCATAGCCGACCACTACCGGGCGAAGGGGGCTTTCGTGGCGCTGGGAGGGCTGCATGTGACGTCTTTGCCGGACGAAGCCGAGCCGCATGCGGATGCCATCTTCCTCGGCCCCGGAGAGCACACATTCCCACGATTCCTCCGCGATCTCCGGAACGGCCGCCCGGCAAAGCGGTACGATTCATCCGTTCGGACGCTCGAAGGTCTTCCGCCTGTCCGGCGGGACCTCATCAAACGGGAGCGCTACCTCGTGCCGAACTCCATCGTCGTTACGCGCGGCTGCCCGCACCATTGCGACTTCTGCTACAAGGATGCCTTCTTCGCAGGGGGCAAGGGCTTTTACACCCAAGTGGTCGACGATGCCCTGACGGAGATCGACCGTTTGCCGGGCCGTCATCTCTATTTCCTGGATGACCATCTGCTCGGCAATGCGCGTTTCGCAGAGGCGCTCTTCGAGGGCATGCGCGGCATGGACCGGGTGTTCCAAGGAGCGGGAACGGTGGACTCGATCCTGCGCGGTGACCTCATCACCAAGGCCGCAGACGCGGGTTTGCGCAGCCTGTTCGTAGGCTTCGAAACGTTCTCACCGGACAATCTGCGCCAGAGCAACAAGAAGCAGAACCTGAAGAAGGATTACGAGAAGGCGGTAAGGCGGCTGCATGACAACGGGATCATGATCAATGGCAGCTTCGTCTTCGGATTGGACGATGATGGACCCGATGTGTTCGATCGCACGGTGGAGTGGGGCGTGCGCAATGCGATCACCACCAGCACCTACCACGTTCTTACTCCTTATCCGGGCACGCGTCTGTACGAGTCCATGCGCCAGCAGGGGCGCCTGACGACACACGATTGGGACCTGTACGACACGCGTCACGTCGTGTACGCCCCGACGAAGCTCACACCGGAAGCGTTGGAGGCCGGCTACCATCGGGCCTACCTGGATTTCTATTCCTGGCGGAACATCTTCCGTTCCGCGCTGGGGCATGACAGTGCCAAGCACATCCTGAAGCACTTCGCCTATACCGCGGGTTGGAAGAAGTTCGAGCCGGTCTGGAACCTCCTCATCAAGAGCCGCCGATTGAATGACATGTTGCCTGTGCTGGAGCGCGTTCTGAGCAAGGTGACCGGCCGCCCCGATCGAACCCGGGAGTTCGTCGAGGAAACTGATGTACACGAGCCCGTGGCCCCATGAACACCGTGCGATCCCATGGGCGTCAAGAAACTGACGCGCCCTCAATCCTTGAGAAGATGAAGAACAACAGGCTGATGTTCATAGTGCTCACAACAGGAGGGCTGCTGTTGATACCGCTTGTGGCGATGCGGTTCACCGATGAAGTGCATTGGACCTTGTCGGATTTCCTTGTCGCTGGCTCCTTGCTGCTCTGTGCGGGTCTGACGTTGGAGTTCGTCATGCGAAAGGTGACCAACATCAAGGTGCGCGTCGCTCTTTGTGCGCTCCTTCTGGTGATGCTCGTCCTCACCTGGGCGGAGCTCGCCGTCGGCATCTTCGGAACACCGTTCGCGGGCAGCTAGCGCATGCGTCATCGAAGAGAACGGATCATCACCAACGGAACCAAGAAGCCATGAGCTACCTCGATCCTCGAAAGCGCATCCGCAACTGGACGCTCTTTTTCATCGCTGCGTTGTGGATCAGCGGGCTCACCGCGGTCCCGCTGGAATGGGGTACCCGATGGCTCAGCGATCTCACACTGACCTGGCCCGGGCCCTGGCATGGTTGGGCGCAGAACGCGGCGATGGCCATCTCCGAGGTGGGAGGGAAGTATCCCTTCCTGTTCTACGGTACGGATTGGCTGGCCTTCGCCCATATCGTCATCGGCATCGCCTTCTTCGGCGTCCTGCGCGACCCGGTGCGCAACAAGTGGATCATCGAATGGGGCCTTTGGTGCTGCGCGCTCGTGGTGCTGCTCGCTTTCGCTTGGGCGCCCGTGCGCGGCATCCCCTTCTTCTGGCGGTGTGTGGACGCGTCCTTCGGCGTGATCGGTGCGGTCCCGCTCTGGCTTGTCCGCCGGGATATCCGCACCCTTGAAAAGAACGCTATCGCATGATCCGCAAACTGCTTTCCCGCTGGATCGATGGACCGATCCCTGCCGGCGTGATACTGGCGCTGGGGTGTACGCTCGCTTTCGCGCCAGATCCTTTCCTGCTCATGGTCGCTCGGTCCTTCCTCTGGCAATGGGCACTCGTGGCGGCCACGATCGCCTTCTTTGCGCTCGTTACGCGGCGATGGTGGAGCGCTGGGGCGGCAGTGCTCGTCGCCGTGCTCCTGGCATTCCCTCCGCGTACGACGGTACGAGCCGATATGACCGGGATCGGGAAGGAGCTCATCAGGGTCGCCCAGATGAACGTGTTCCAGCCCAACGACGACCACGACGCCGTGATCACCGCGGCCATCGCCAGCGGTGCCGATGTCATTTCATTCCAGGAGGTCAGCCCGGAATGGGCCACCGTGTTGCAGCGTGGACTGTCGGCGGCATATCCATACTGCCGGTCCGTTCCGGGAAACAACTGTTATGGGATCGCGCTATTCAGCCGGTCACCTTTCCTCCGGATCGAGACCGCGAGCCTGCTGGGACGGCCCATCCTGTGCGCGGAGGTATCCACCCCCGCCGGACCCGTGCGTTTGTTGAGCGTGCATGCGACGTCACCGGGCAGCTATGCTCATTTCCGCGAGCGCAATGCGCAGCTCGGAGCGC
>JAGODO010000133.1 GCA_017998165.1 Flavobacteriales bacterium
CGCCTTACTTGGGTTATGCCCCACAACCGGTATTCAGCCAGAATGCGGGCTTCCACGCCGGAGACCTTGATGTCGCGATAAGCGATGGACCGGATCTGGTCCTGCGCTACACCACGATCGGTTCCGAGCCGGACCTGTCCAGCACACCGGTCGATGGGCCCGTTCACTTGGGCAGCACGGGCACCTTGAAAGCGAAGGCCTGGGGCGATCAGCTCATTCCTTCGCTGGCAACGGTGGCCACGTACCTCATCAACGAACACACGGATCTTCCGACGATCTCCTTGACGATGCATCCGGACAGCATGTTCGACGACACGCTCGGGCTGTACATGCTCGGCCCGGAAGCGGACACGGTGTATCCGTTCTGGGGCGCGAACTTCTGGGACGAACGTGGCATCGCGGTGCATTTCGAATACTTCGATGAGGCCGGCCATCGCGCCGTCGATCAAGAGGTGGAGTTGCGCATCCATGGCGGCCGCGCCTCACGCAACAAGCCGCAACGGCCCCTGCGGCTCACCGCGCGCGATGAGTACGGCGATGACCTCATCCGCTATCCGTTCTTCCCGGAGCGCCCGGGACAGGACAAGTTCAAGCGCATCATCCTGCGGAACTCCGGCGCTGACTGGTGCTTGGCGCATTATCGCGACGGGCTCTTCCACCAGGTGTCCCTGCACAACGACCTGGACATCGATGAACTCGGATTCAAGCCGTCGATCGTGTTCATAAACGGGCAGTACTGGGGCATCCACAACATCCGCGAGCGCATCGATGAGGACCACTTGGCGCTCGACTACGGCGCGGACCGCGATGACCTGCTGCTCATGGAAGAGGAGAACCTGTCGATCCAGGGCGATACGATGCACTTCCACGACCTGAAGGAATTCATCCATTCGCATGACCTGAACGATGAGGCGAACTGGGCGCACGTGGACAGCCTGCTCGACATCAAGAGCTGCATGGACTACTTCTCCTTGGAAATGTTCGCCGGCAATGCCGACTGGCCCTCGAACAACCTGAAATACTGGAAGCCCTCCATCACCGAGGGCAAATGGCGCTATCTGGTGTATGACATGGACGCCACGATGAGCGTGGTGGGCTGGATCCCGAACGACTTCGACATGTTCTACTGGGTGTTCGTCCACCGCGCTGGTTTCGTGCATGCGGAGATCTTCCGGAGCCTGATGACGCGCAATGAATTCAAGCGCGGCTTCCTGAACCGGTTGGCCGACCTGATGAACACGGACCTGTCCTCCGCGGCTTTTCTGGCCGAGAGCGAACGCATTCGCGAGACCATCGGCGACGAAGTTCCCCGGCATTACACGCGGTGGGGCATCGATCCGGCGGATTGGGAGCACCACTCCGGGGAGCTCATCCCTTCCTTCGCGAAGGAGCGTCCGGACATCATGCGGCAAGACGTGATCGACCGGTTCCAATTCCCGAATGCGGCCACGCTGACTTTCGATGTCTTCCCGGCGGGCTCGGGCAGTATCCGCATCAACACCATCGAACCCTTGCCCCCGTTCACCGGAGTTTACTTCAACGGGAACGACATCGACATCACGGCGGTGCCAACAGAAGGCTACGGCTTCGACCACTGGACGTACAGCTCCGAAAGCGGACGCCCGACGGACCAGCACCTGCGCCGTTCATTCGGCTCGGACGGCACGATCACGGCTTGGTTCAGCCATCCGGATGAGGCGCTCGCCGCTTTCCCGAATCCGTGTGGCGATGATGTGGACATCAGCATGACCGCCCATGCGGATGGTCTCGGCGAGTTGATCCTCTGGGACATGCACGGCCGGATGGTGGCCCGATCGCTTCAGCCAACTGGTGTCGGCTTGAACGGTGTCCACTGGAACCTGCCGCAGGTCGACTCCGGCGTCTTCACGTTGGAGTCACGCGTGGATGGAGTGGCGCGAAAGATCCGCCTCGTGAAATTATCTCCCTGATATTCGTCCAACGGAAACCGACCGGACCGCACACCATGTTCAGCGTAGTCTACTCCTTCGATGTGAAGCCCGACCGGGAACAGGAGTTCCTGGAGGCTTGGGCCTTCATCACACGCGACTTCATCCGGACCCGCGGCAGCCTTGGCAGCCGGATGCACCGGGACAAGGAGGGCCGTTTCGTGGCCATCGCCCTGTGGCCGGACCGAGCTTCCTGGGAAGCCAAACCCATGGACCCCTCACCGGAATTGAAGGCAGCGCGCGACACGATGATGAAGGCCTGCGAACTGCTGCGCACGGACCGCGAACTGGACCTGGTGATGGACCTTTGGATCACCACTCCGACTGCCTGATCGGCAGGCAGGCAGGCCAATACCCCCAAACCGTTAACGATCATTGGAAAGTCACGTCGGGCGCGGGATGCGGCCCCAAAGGCGGATCCGGCTACATTCGCACGCCTTTTAACGCGGAAAAGCGGCACGGTTCTCCCTGCTGAGCGATGCCGAACGAAGAGCAAGCAGACCATGAGCAGCCGTAAAAAGACCTTGATCCTCACGCCGCCGGAGCCGAAAGCGGGAACCAAATTCGTCAAAGTGCGCCTGGACGGCCGCACGATCGTGCATCTGAAGAGCATGAAGGCGTTCCCTTTCTGGAAGGGCCGCTACCCGAACGCCGAGGTCATCGAGTGACCGACCTGTTCCGCTTGGCCCGATCGAAGTGATCGGTCGTTCTGTTCGTCTTCCTTGCGGCACTGAAGGGCGCAATCGCCTGTCAAGAGCATGTCCGCATCCATTCTGAAACCCGGCCGCATGGCGCGCGCCGAACGTACACCAAACGGTCCTCGGGCCACCATCCGTGCCAACGCGGGGGAGCTTCCCATTGCGAAAGCGAAAGTCACCTGGGGGCAGGCCTTCAAGCGATTCATCTGGCCACGCCGTAAGAACGTCCTGATCGGTCTCGTACTTATCGTCGTCAGCCGTGGGGCGGGCATGGTACTGCCCGGCTCCACCAAGTACCTCCTGGACGATGTGGTGGCCAATGGCGACCTGGCCATGCTCAAGGTGCTGCTCGTCGCGGTTGTCGGAGCGTTGCTCGTCCAGAGCGTGACCGGTTATGTGCTCACGCAGCTTCTCAGTGTGGAAGCGCAATTGCTCATCAGTCAGTTGCGCACACAAGTGCAGCGCAAGATCCTCTCGCTCCCGGTCGGCTTCTTCGACAATACGAAGAGCGGAGCGCTGGTCAGCCGGATCATGAGCGATGTGGAAGGCGTCCGGAACCTGGTCGGGACCGGCCTTGTTCAGCTTGTCGGGGGAAGTATCACCGCTATCGCCTCCCTGGCGTGGTTGATCCACATCAGTCCGCTGATGACGTTGTACACCCTCGTGCCTGTGCTCGTTTTCGCCTTCATCGCCATGAAGGCGTTCGCACGTATCCGACCCATTTTCCGAACGCGCGGGGTGATCAATGCGGAGGTCACGGGCCGATTGACCGAAACGTTGAACGGCGTGCGTGTGATCAAAGGCTTCGGCGCGGAAGAGCAGGAGAATCGGGCTTTCGAGAAAGGGGTCCAACGCCTGTTCGACAATGTGAAGTCCAGCCTCACGGCCACTTCCTTCATCAGCAACATGAGCACCTTCCTGCTCGGACTGGCGAGCGCGGGGATCATGGGCATCGGTGCATCGCTCATGATCCACAAGGACCTCACCCCGGGCGAGTTCGTCCAGTTCACGGTCCTGCTGGGCTTCATGATCGCGCCGATCGTGCAGATGAGCAACATCGGGAGCCAATTCACGGAAGCCTTTGCCGGCCTGGACCGCACGGAGGAGATCATGAACATGGAGCCGGAGGACCATCCCGAGGAGCGGCCTATCGTGCTGGATCATGTGCGCGGCGATTTCAAGTTCGAGGACGTGTCCTTCGCCTACGAGGAGGGAAAGCCCGTGGTGCATGAGGTGAGCTTCGACGCGCCAGCTGGAACGGTGACCGCACTGGTGGGCACGAGCGGTTCCGGCAAGACCACCATCGCGAGCATGGCGGCGACCTTCATCACACCGCAGCACGGACGGATCACCTTGGATGGCCAGGACCTCAGCAAGGTGAATCTGGCGAGTTACCGCCGGCACTTGGGCGTGGTACTCCAGGACGATTTCCTTTTCCAGGGAACCATCCGCGAGAACATCCTGTTCCCCCGACCGGACGCCACGGAGGAACGACTCCAGCTGGCGGTGAAGGCCGCGTATGTGAACGAATTCACCGACCGTTTTGAGGAAGGCTTGGACACCGTGATCGGCGAGCGGGGTGTTAAGCTCAGCGGCGGCCAACGCCAGCGCGTGGCCATCGCACGGGCGATACTGGCCGATCCGCGCGTGATCATCCTCGACGAGGCGACCAGCAGCCTGGACACCGAGAGCGAGGCGCTCATCCAGCGCAGCTTGAACGAACTGATGAAGGAACGCACCACGTTCGTGATCGCGCACCGGCTGAGCACCATTCGTCAGGCCGATCGGATCCTGGTGATCGAGGACGGCCGCATCGTGGAAAAGGGAACACACGCCGAGTTGATCGCGCAAGAAGGGCGGTACCATGAACTCTACACGTATCAAGCGCGGATCTGAAAAGGTCAGCACTGCGTGCTTGGCTGGCCACGCACGCATTTCGTAGAGCCCTTGAAACCGCCCCTAGCCCCCTCCGTGCTGGGGTTCAGCGTGAATCAAGACCGCGTTGCGGGATAGCCCCCGAAACCGGATTGAGCACGAAATGTGTGCGTGGCCAGCCAATCATATGAATGGCCAAGCAAGCATTACTCCACCGGCGGCAATGCCTTCACATGCGCCCGAACGGCCACACCCTGTACCTGCACTTCGGTCCTGTCTGAAGAGAACTTCAGGCCCTTCACATCATACTGCGCACCGTTCTCGGAAATGGCCTTCACGCCCAACTGCTTGTCACCGTCGATCGCTTTCAGGTGGATCACATTGCCTTCCTGCAAGGTGCCCTTCACGTCCAGCTTGCGGCCATCCGGTGCCAGCCCTTTGATGTCGTAGATGGTCCCATCCGCACCGATGGCTTTCACCGGGATGAACGCATCATCGCTGACGAGCATTTTCACCGGCATCTTCTTCCCATCGATGATCGCCTTGATGTCCATGATCCAACGATCGCCGTTCTCCATGAACGCCTTCACATCATGCACACCACCGTTCTTGTCGAGGGCCTTCACCGGGATGAAATGACCGTCCGTACCGATGGCCTTTACGTTCCAGATGAAGTCCTCGTCCGTGGCGAGCGCCTGGGGCAGCGCTTTGATGTGTGCGGCGATGGCGACACCCGCGACCTGTCCTCCATCCGGGCCGTTGGTCACCTTCACGCCTTTCACATCGTGCATGCGTCCTTCTGGTGAGATGGCCTTCACCCCGTAAAGTGCGCGATCCGCACCAACGGCCTTGATGTGGACGATGTGGCCGGACCAGGATATGCCTTTCACATCGAGCTTGGAACCGTCAGGTGCGATGGCCTTCACGTCCATCAACTTGCCCTCGGGAGTGATGGCCTTCACGGGCAGGAACGCATCATCGCTCGCGATCACTTTGATCGGGAGTTCCGCACCGCCCACCAGTGCTTTGATGTCCAACAGGTGCGCGTCCCCGCGCTGGAGGGCTTTGACGTCATTCGGTTTGCCATCCTCACCGAAGGCCTTCACATCGAGCGTGGTGCCGTTCGGCATCACGGCCTTGATGTTCCAGATGCGCGCGGCTTCTTGGCCGTTCCCGGTGAGGAAGCAGAAGGTTGCCGCAAGAGCGAAGAGGGTCCGGATCGCTGTCATGTTCGGTGGATGGGAAGGTGAAAGTACACGCGACGTTCCGGAGCGCATCACTGCCGACCCGATGCGCTCCATGGGCACCGCTGAAGCAGTACACTTGCGAAGAACACGACCTCCCCGAACATGGCCTCCTTCGACATCGTCTCCAAAGTTGACACCCAGACGCTGGACAACGCGATCAACACCGCGAAGCGCGAGGTGGAGACCCGCTACGACCTGCGCGGCAGCAACAGCACCATCGAGTTCGACAGGAAGGCGCTGACGATCAAGGTGGGCACAGAGGACCACCTGAAACTGGACTCCATCGTGGACATCCTGCTGGAACGCAGCACCAAGCAGAAGATCGATGTGAAGAGCTACGACCTGAAGGAGGAACCCCAGCCGAGCGGCAAGCTGCTCTACAAGACGATCAAGATCCAGAACGGCATCGACCGGGATAAGGCCAAGAAGGTCGTGAAAGCGATCAAGGACATGAAGTTGAAGGTCGAGGCGCAGATACAGGACGACCAGATCCGCGTGAACGGCAAGAAGTTCGACGACCTGCAGGCCGTGATGGCGATGTGCCGCTCAACGGACTTCGAGGTGCCGCTGCAGTTCGAGAACATGAAGAGCTGATCGTCCTTCACGGGATCGATCTTTTTTGCCGGTCGGCGAGTACTTCCGGATGGAACTTGGCGACGACCTTTGGGAAAACCGACGCCATGCCAATCCATCGTCAGCGTGCCGCTTTGGGTCTGATCGCCGTGCTCGTGATCGCCGCCTGTACACACAAGGACACCGAGGACCCCACTGACGCGGATCTGTTGGAACTAGCGATAAGAACGGAGGGGGCGGTGTGGTACAAAGAGAGCGAGGCCCTGTTGCCGAAGAGCTCTGGGTCCGGACACGCACAACCGCTCTTACGGACGCGGTTCAACACCATCGCAGCTTCGGTTCTCGATACGAATGGCAAGGTCATTCCGGACACGATATTCCCCAACGGTAGCGCGATCGTGAAGGAGCTGTATGATGATGGGGCCACCCTGGCCCAATACGCGGTCCTTTTCAAGAAGCCCAGCCATCCGTATGCGGATGCGGACGGTTGGGTCTGGGGTTACGTACGGCCCGACGGCGAGGTGCGCGAACCAGCGAGGAACAAAGGGGCGGCTTGCCGGGGCTGCCACAGCCAGGAGAACAACATCGACTTCACCTTGATGAACGCCTATTTCCCGTGATCGGGCAGCGCGGCACCCGCTCGGCTCGTCCCTGATCCAACCATCGCGACATGAACCACATTACCCGACGACTTCAGAACAACCTGCTCAGCACATGCGTCACCGCGGTTCTCACGCTTCTCGGTCCACGATCCGAAGCCCAGACGTACTTCTACCTGGAGCAGATCACCGTTGATCCGGCTTCTCCCACGACCACTGACGCCATCATGATCACCGTGAGCGGTAACCTGTCGAACACTGCGGCGCATATCGTGAGCACGTCGTTCTCTTTGAGCGGCAACACGGTGCAACTCATCGTGAACGCGGCTTTCGACGGGATCGGGCTGGATGTGCTCGTCCCGCATGAAGAGCAGATCCCCATCGGGAACCTGGCAGCGGGCACATACACCATCCTGGTCAATGGAACGGCCGTTGCGGACCTGGCACCGTCACCGCAACACCAGTTCGTCGTGAGCGGAGGGACGCCTTCCGATTGCGACAGCTTGGAGATCATAAGTGTACACTGGGGTGTGTTCGGTACGGACCGCCTGGTGGTCACCGCCGCGAACGGCAGCTCGGACCTCTTCGACTACCCCGGCTTCGTGATGCTGGATATGGATGGCGACACCCTCGCCAAGGAAACTGTGAATTATTTCGGTATCGGCGTCCTTCCGCAGGAGCACCTCCTCGAAGTCGTGGACGGAGCGGTGATCGATGGCAATACGCTCCAGGGGCAACTGCATCTCTGGTCCGGATTCTATGCCGAACAGGAGTGCCAGTTCGAAGGGACCTGGGAGTTGTGCCCAACGACCGCATGCACCTCGGTGACCCCCTATCTCGTGAACTTGGGCGATGCCATCGTCGCGGCGGAGATACCCTACTCAGTGCTGGATGCTGATGGGCTGCCGCTGGCCACCGGAACCTTCCAGATCACGAGCCTGCAGCAGAGCGACTACGAACCCGGTGTCTGCCTTGCTCCGGGGGAATACAGCCTGCAACTGGCGCCGATCACGCCAGTGGGGGGGCAGTTGTATCATGGCATGAGCGCTGACATGATGAATTTCCAACGGGAGCAAGCCTTCTATGAGCAGGGCGGGGGACAGAACACCCTGCCCTTCACCGTTTACGCAGCGTGCATCGACGGGAGCAATGGCGTGTCCGAAGGGGATGCGCCGGCCGGAACTGTCGTGACCCTGGAAGGCGACCAACTCATCGTCATGAACCCGGATGGCCGGCCCATCGGCGCCTATCAATTGATCGATGGCGGAGGCAGGACCGTTCGCAGCGGCGTCTGTCTGGCGGACCGTGAACGTCTTTCGATGACCGGTTCGCCGCGCGGTATGTATCTTTTCCGCGCGGCCGGGCCGGTCGGGCTACGGATCGTCTACTGAGCGCGGCTTCGAAGGGGTGGGCCCGAATTGCGAAGCGCGCCTTACGGGGCGCGCTTCGAGTATCCTGGTCTCCGAGCTTACGGGCTTGGACAGAGGCTTTTTCTGCTCGATGGCTTTTCGGTGCCTCCTGTGACCAGGGATCTTTTCGGACCGGCGTGTGTTGCGCACCGGTTTCATGATGTACAACGCGGCCCACGGCCCAAGGTTGCGGTGACCATGAAAAAAAAGCCGCGTGGTCAACGCGGCCCTTTGTTCGAGGCTGATGAGCGCTCAATCCTTGACGAAGCGTCGCACGATCGGGCCCTCCGCTGTGGCCACGCTGAGCGAATACGCACCAGGACCGAAGGAGGAGATGTCCACTGTACTGCTGCTGCCGGTGATGGAGAGACGCTTGACAACGCGGCCCATCGGGTCGAAGATGACCGCGCTAGCTCCTTGATGACCATGGAAGAAGGTGAGTTCCAACTGACCATCGCGCACCCTGGCCTTCGGCTGTTCCTGGCTGATGCCATTGAGCCCAGTGGAAAGCCCGCCCATGCTTCGGAA
>JAGODO010000134.1 GCA_017998165.1 Flavobacteriales bacterium
GGCCGATCTGAGCAGCGGACACCTCGCATCGCCGGACACCTACCGCGATGGCGTGATCATCAGCCGATCCCTGCTGGATGAGCTGGGCATTGATACCTCCGATGCCCGGGGCGGTCGCCTGCTCATTCGTGAAGGGCTCTACAACATCCCGGTGCGCGTGGTGGCGGTGGTCCATACGCTTCCGGAGAAAAGCAAGGCCTACTGTGAGCACAACCTGCTGCGCGGCATCGAGCAGAAGGATGAGGAACGACTCATACCGACGGACGATGTTCAGGCGCTCACCGTCTTCCTCGATGCGCCGACCGAAGCTCCGGAAGCCGACCGCGCCCGATGGGAAGAACAGCTGCGGAGTATCGTACGTGAAGCGTCCAACGTGCATGTTGAACCCTGCGCCACCGTGGCCACCCATGCCTGGCAAGCCCTTGTTACCCTTGGTTCACCGCTCGACGTGTACCACGGCCCCGTGTATTACCAGAAGATCCTGAGCGACCCCAAAGGCCCGCTCGCTGACCTGGCCCCGCGCATCGCCTGGGCACCACGGTTCAAGGATCCGGACCCCGAACGCGCTTTCGGTGAGAACACGGACCGGGAACATCCGGACCGCTTCGATGACCTGTCCATCACCTTCCGTTCGCTCGATCGGATCAGTGGATTCCAGCGCGACATCGAGGCCCGGGCGCAGGTGGAGCTGGACCTGGACCGCATCGAATCGAAAAAGAACTTCGCCACCGTGAGCCGCCTGAGCGAGTTCCTGATCCTCTTCCTGGTCCTGTTCGCCGTGCTGGCGATCCTGCTCTTCCTGTACAATACGCTGAAGAACCACCTGGAACGCATCCAGATGAACCTCGGCACCTTCCTGGCCTTCGGCATCCCCGAGCGGTTCCTCATGAACGGCTACATGCGCATCCTTTTCCGTCTGGTACTGCGCGTGATCGCCCTGTCGCTGGCGACGCTGCTCGTGGCACAGGCCGGAGTCCTGCTCGCCGCGCACGCCGGTCTTGAGCTGCCGGACATGCTCGACCATGTGGATATCCTGGGCAATCCCTGGCTTTGGGCCGCCCTGGTCCTGATGCTATCGGCCTGTTTCCTCATCTTCCGCCGGCAGCTGCGGCACTTCCTCGCCAGACCTCCCGGGGACCTCATCTATGCGCGCACATGAGATCAGCCCATCCTTCCCGCAGCCTACTCCTCCTGTTGCTCGCATGCGCAGCCTGCGGCGGTGAAGAGTCCGTGGACATCAGCACCATCACCAATGAGACCGCTCATCAGGCCGCGACCGAGGTGGCCAAGGAAAGCGAGGCCATCAAGGCGTTGGACAGTCTGGCTGGTCCGGGCGCGGATACGATCATCCGTTCCCAAACGAATCGCCAGAACATCATCCAACAGGGGCTGAAGGACTCCAAGTACGCGACCATGAGCGACCGCGCGGTGGATTCTATCCGGAATGCCTGGCTCGTGGGATACTCCCGTTCTTGCGACCCGGTCGAGTACAAGCGCATCAATGATGCGTTCCGGACGGACGAAGTGATGAAGCAATGGTCCGGGCAGAACGTTGACTCCGCCGTTGCCTACCATGGCCGGCTGGTGGCGGCGAAGAAGGCGTGCGAAAGCCGGTAGAGCCTGGACCGGATCCGAACAGACCGGTCAGTGCTTTCGAACGGGCAGGGCCAACACGGAATCCACCAAAGCGAGTTGCCGTGGTTCCGTTGCGAGGAGACCACGCAAACGGGTCGCGTCTTCCTCGGGGTAGGACACCGGGCCGTCCAAGTAGAATCTCCAGAATCCCGCTTGATCGGTGCCCGGCAGCGATCCGATGGCCGCCAAGTAGATCGTGCGGTCCTTCTCGAAACCGCGCACGAGGAACAATTGGAAGTAGCCCACTCCATCCTCCTGCCACACCCCCTCACGCGCGATGCCGATCGCTTTCGAAGCGATCTCGACCGGCGGGAGCGTTGTGAGTTTGAAGAACGCCCCGATCATCTCATCACCTTGCTCATAGAACTTCCCGAAGCTGGTCGAATCCGCGCTGATCTCCTCGAAGCCGAAATCCTTCCGGAGGGTGGCATAGTCGCTGGGGAACGCATCGAAGTACGCCCGTTGCGCCGTGGCCGAAGTCGTATCTGACCGATATGCGGCGTAGGCTGCTCCGAGCCCCTGCCCTTGCGACGCGTGCGCGACGACGACGGCGAGGTCTTGCCCATCATCAGGCGACAGCGGCGGGCTGGCACAGCCCACCGCGAACGCCATAGCGAGCGGGAAGGTCGGGCAGCGCATCACGCCGTTCCGCCCTTTGCGGCGCTCGGTATTTCCGCGATGATCAGCTGCACCTGCCTCAGTGTTTTCGACTTGAGGAATTTGTTGATGCGCTGCAGCATGGCCTTGCTCTCAGTAACGTATGTGCCGCTCGCCCGGGATCCGGCGATGAGGCAGCCCTCGGTATCCTTGCCGCTGTTCCCCGAGTGGATCAGGATGGCGCGCGAAATGGGCACTTCATCGTTGTAAAGCTTCACCACATTGCTCCAATGCTTGCCCTTGTGCCAGACCAGGTTGTAGGCGCCCGGTGGGATCCGCCTGTCCAATCCGGTCTGCTTGGTACTAGGGCCTCCCGGTTCCAAGAAGTATCCCCGGATGCGCGTGCCCGATATCCTGAATTCACCGATGGTGAAGTCCTTGCCTTCCGTGAGGCGTTGATAATAGATGTAGTCCATGTGTGCGGGTCGATAGTTGGTCGTTGATATTCACTTCATTTCCTGTGCGGATCGGAATGGATGCATGGCCCGTGATCACGCCGGGGAACCGATCGCCGATCCTTCTGGACCGTCCCCTCATGGCCTGCTGCACCTGAAATACGGATGTGGAACAGGGCGGACCGCTCGCTGCGGCCCGCCCCTCCATAGTCTATTGGTCAGGACTGACCCGTTCCACGGACGTCCCTTAGATGGGCCACTCGTTCTCGAGGGCCTCGCTGCCCAACGTCAGCTTCTTGGCGCTGATCGTGAAGCTCATCGACATCGGGTTGCCGCCCGTGCTGTCGAAGTTCTCGGAGAGGGCGACCACGTAGCCCGTCTCGAACTTCAACTCCTTCATCTTCGCGTCCTCATCACGCTTCTTGAAGACGATGCTGCCATCGGTGCTCTTGAACTGGGCGATCATCAGGTCCCAGATGGAGGTGTCCTCGGTAGCTTCGATCTCGAAGCTGATGGTGCCACCCTTCACTTCGCTCGCGGGGCGGCCCGTGTGGTCCACATCGCGGTTCAGGGCGTAGCTGCAATGCAGGAGGCGGTAAGTCTTGCCGTTCATCGAAAGGTCTGCGCGGAATGCCATGTTGATAAGGGTTTTGGGTTGTTGTCGTTAGTGACAGTACGAAGATGACCACCCACCGGACCGTTCCCGTGCATGATTCGGCAACGACATCCCACAAGGGGGCAACAGGCCATGGGATCAAACGAACGACAGCCGTTCGCGCGAACCGGAATGGAACCCCGTGGGCCTTGTGTATCGCTGAACGCCGAAGAGCGGCTCCTTCGGTCCCGACACGCCGGAACGGCCTTCCGGACTGTTGACAACTTGCCCGGCAGGTGGCGGTATTCCCCGAACTCTTGCGCAGTTTCGGCCACAGATACCTGCCGTGCCATGGACATCATCCATTTCTTGATCAACCTTCTCAAGGACACCAAGCCGACCATCGATGCGTTCCTGGCCGCCCACGGCTCGCTCGTTTACGGGCTGTTCTTCCTGATCATCTTCGTAGAGACCGGTCTGGTGGTCATGCCTTTCCTGCCGGGGGACTCCCTGCTCTTCGTGGCGGGCTCGCTCGCGGCCGGTGCCAACGCCCAGTTGAGCCTTCCGTTGCTCTTCATCCTGCTGTTCGCGGCGGCCGTGCTGGGTGATAACCTGAACTACTGGATCGGCCGCTTCTTCGGTCCCCGTATCGTGAAGTGGAAGACCTTCGGCAGGGATCTCGTCCAGCAGAAGCATCTGGACAAGACGCACGGTTATTTCGAGAAGTACGGCGTGAAGACGATCATCATCGCGCGCTTCGTGCCCATCGTCCGCACCATCTGTCCATTCGTGGCGGGCATCGGCGCCATGGACTACCGGCGCAAGTTCCTGCCCTTCGACATCCTGGGCGGCGCGCTATGGATCGGCACCATGCTCACGGCAGGCTACGTGATCGGTACCAGCGAGGTGGTACAGAAGAACTTCAAGCTGGTGATCCTCGGTATCGTGTTCATCAGCGTGCTGCCCATGATTATCGAGTTCATGAAGCACCGCTTCGGCGGGAAGACCGGGCAATAGATCCCCCGAAGGATCCGTTCTTTGCCCCGTGCAGCGTTACGGATTGATCGGTCGTGCATTGTCGCACTCCTTCAGCAAGGAGCACTTCAACGAGAAATTCCAGCGCGAAGGCCTCTCCGACTGCCGCTACGACCTCTTCGAGCTGCCAGCGATCGGGGATCTTCCGACGTTGTTGGCGGACACGCCGGATCTGCGCGGGTTCAACGTGACGATCCCGTACAAGGAGACCATCATCCCGTACTTGAGCGGTCTGGATCCGTTGGCCGCGGCCGTGGGTGCGGTGAACACGGTGGCCGTGCAGGACGGAAGGCTCACCGGCCACAATACCGATGTGCATGGATTCCGCAAGCTCGTGGAACCGGCGCTCGCCGGGTTGCAGGAACCCGGCAGCGACATCCGCCCGCGCGCATTGGTGCTGGGCAGCGGCGGTGCCAGCCGGGCCGTGGCGTATGTGCTGCGCGAGGCGGGCATCCGTTTCCGCGTGGTGAGCCGCGATCGCGCCCGCGGCGAACTCACCTGGGACATGGTGGACCGGACCGTCATCAGCGTGTGCAGGCTCATCATCAACACCACACCGCTCGGTATGTACCCCGATGTGGACACCTCTCCGCCCTTGCCCTATGAGGCGCTTACCCCCAAGCATGTGCTGATCGACCTGGTCTACAACCCGGAGCGCACGCGGTTCTTGAAGCAGGGTGAAGAGATGGGTGCGCGGACCATCGGTGGGTTGGGCATGCTGCGCGAACAGGCGGAAGCCGCTTGGGGGATCTGGAGCGCGAACTGAGCGTAGCTCCTGCCTTGGCACGTCATCCGAACGGATGATGGGGGTCCGCTCAGGGGCCGCTACACTTGTGGTCATCAACCGACCGACCCATGAGCAGACCGGCACTCTTGACGATGGCTTTCATCGTGATCTGCGCAACGGAAGCCTTTCCCCAATGCGCGGACATCACGGTGGGCACATATGATGGCACCCCTGTTCCGGGGAACCCGGATACGCCCTTCTCAACGAACACCGGAGCGAACAACCGTCTGGGTGGGCGCTACCAGTACATTTTCCCGGCGGCCGAACTGCTCGCCGCTGGCGTATGCCCCGGCCCGATCACCAAGGTCACTCTGTACGCCTTGGAGACGGATCGTCAATCCACCGATTCCATCGCCTGCAACCCATTTGTGGACTGCCCTATGCTGAAAGTGGATATCCGCTTGGGTCATACCACCCTTACTGATTTCGGCCCTTACGTTGGGTCACAAGACACGCCGTTGACGGTTGGATGGGATCAACCCACTGAAGTTTCTGGCCAGCTACACAGCTTCAGCCAACTGCCCAGGATGGTCGAGGCCGGGCTCATGCACTTCCCACTCGAGGGCACCGGTTTCATGTGGAACGGAATTCAGAACCTGGTGCTCGACATCAGCTGGCAGCGCGCCGCACCGATCGGCATCAGCCCCGCTGTGCAACTGGTGGAAGACCTCCCCTACACCGCGACCAAGTGGGTGCAGGTGACCAGCAGTTTCAACCCATCGCACGGCAACACCTACCAGGACGACCCGCTCACCTTGAATTCCACTACGGGCACCACGTTCAACCGACCGGTGATCACGTTCAATTCCACCCTGGAGGAACTGCCGCTAGCAGTAACCGAGGTGGAAGAGACCGGAACGTTCCAAGCATCCTTCGATCCCGCGACAGGAGACGTTGTCATCAACCGGCGCGGTGCTGACCAAAAGGAATGCAGGGTGGTATGCACCGACATTACAGGACGAACGATCGCGCAACGAGCATTCCCATCCGGTACCGGAACCCTCCGCATACATGCAGGAGCGATCTACGAAGGGGTGATCGTACTGTTCGCCCTGCACCCTGACGGCAGCCGTTCGGACCTTGGGCGTATCACTTCGATCCGGTAACCATCATCCTATCGTGCGCATCCCTTCACCAACATGAGGATGACGCAGGCGAGGAACATCAGGATGCTGATGCGGTTGATGCCGTGCATCATGCGCACGTTCACGTTCGGGTCGCTCTTTCCGAAAAGCGTGGCCGGATTCAGGTAGTAGAGGATGCGCTTGAAGAACATCGGTGCGTGAAAGTAACGCTCCGATCAGCGGGATGGTTCACCGTACTTGGAACGCACCAGATGCTTTCGGCCGTCCGCCTCAAAGACCACTTCGTACAGGTTGTCGAACTCGTTCTCTGATATGCCGTCGACTTCCTCACCCGAAAGCTCGCGGACGATATCAGGGACCGTGTTGCTGTGCCCGACGATGAGCACAGCGGAACCCATGGATACGGCCCTCGCACGTTCGATCAGCGAAGTCCGTTCGGCATTATTGATGATGACCACGTCCACATCAGCGGCTTGTGCCGTAGGCTTGGCCGTCTGTTGGGTGCGCCTGAACTCGGTGGCGTAGACGGCGTTCACTCCCTTGCCCTTGAGCGCCGAGGCCAAGGCATGCGCGCGCGCCTCGCCGGCCTCGGAAAGCGGTGTATCCGGATCGGATGGATCCGCTTTTTCCGCATGGCGCACTACGAAGACCGAAGCGGAGGCTGGGACGGCAGGCTTCTGTGCATGACACGCCACGAAAAAACAAGCCATCAGCGCGTGGAGCAGCCCTCGCACAGCGCCTTGGCCCATCCATGAACCCGTTCTCATTGCCCGATGGCCGGATCCTCCACGACGGTGAACCGCTCCCAATCGAAGGCCTCGGCCTTGTCCGCCGAGAGTTGGTTGGCACGCGCGCCCGGCAGCTCGTAGTGGGGGCAAACGAACTGGCCATTCGTGTTCTTCAGCGAGACCAGACCGTCGCCGGCCTGAACGAGCTCGAAGCTCTCCCATTCGCCCACATAGTCCCGATCAGCGACGAGCTTGCCCCCGTTATTGCGGTCGGCCGCGATGAACTTCCCGTTCGGAGCCTTAATCCCGAGGCGACCGTCATCGCTGTACCAGGCCGTGAACACCTCGTTCGGGCCGATCGTCGGCCGGCTCGCATAAAGCGCCACATGGCCCGCCGAGTCCGGTGTCATGGTGCAGGAGACATAGTTGCCGTTGCTCGCGCGCAAGGCGAAGAGACCCAAACGTGGTGCGGTGTTCTCCGGTGTCGGTGTCGGCTCGCTGCCTGGGGGCAGTTCGCCGCCACAAGAGGCCAGGAGAACAGAAACAAAGGGGACAGTGATGAGGTGCTTGATGCGCATGGTGCAGGTTCGTACGGCCGCGAAAGTCCGGAATATCCTTCAGCGTTCAAGGACTGTCTTTCTTCGGGGCCGGTCCGACAACCTGAGCCGCTTCCTGCCGTCTCCTCCATGAACCCAGACGCCATGACCAAACAACTACTGTTGACCACGGGCTTCCTCCTTTGCGCGTACGGCGCGAACGCACAATACGACACGCTCTGGATCGGAACTCCTGACGGGCCAAGCACGAGCCTTGCCAACACGCCCTTCCCGACGGAGGTGGCGCGAGCGGCACGTACGCAATACATCGTGCGCTCCCTGGATCTGGCGCAGGTCCTTCTTCCGAATACGAACGTTCTGGGCATCTGCTTCCAGGTGGTGGATGATGACTTGACCGATCCCGCATGTTTGCTTGATATCCACACACAGATGAAGAATGAAGCCAGTACCAACCTGGTCGACTTCATTTCGAGCGGGCTGGTATCCACCAGCACAGACCAGCAGATCAATCTCTCCGAGGGGGTGCTCGGGATCGTGTTCGATCATCCGTGGCAATGGCTGGGCGTTGGAAATAACAGCATCGTGGAGATCAACTACGAACGGAGCGAAGAGGTCGGCAACAGTCCCCGCATCCTCCTGGACCAGGACCTGGACCATACCGCGACGTTCACCGGG
This sequence comes from Flavobacteriales bacterium, assembly GCA_017998165.1. GTDB lineage: Bacteria > Bacteroidota > Bacteroidia > Flavobacteriales_F > PHOS-HE28 > PHOS-HE28. Next base: position 8,150 of record JAGODO010000134.1, read on the forward strand.
CGGACCGGGCAGAATATCCTGGGCCAGGACATCAGCAGTATTTATCCGCCGGATGTTGAAACCGGCAGCGACAACAGCCTGCCCGCAATGGGACTGCTGGTGGATGCCTTCACGACCTCTCTGCCTGACGCCAGCAGCGTGGCTGACCTGCGCCTCTCCCCCAACCCCTGTCAAGTATCGATCAACGCAAGGGTACCGTCCGGAACGCGATCCATCCGGATCACCGACATGTGCGGGCGTACCGTTCTGCAACGGCCGCTCACATCCACCGTGGGCAAGATCGACGTCGGCTCACTGCCCACCGGTTGTTACACGGTGCAGGCATTGGCCGGTGATGGCTCCATGGCATCCGGCAGGTTCATCAAGGAGTGACCGCGAACGATCCCCGCTTCAGATAAGGGGCATCACCGGGGTACTTTCGCGCATCCTTCGCCGAATGAGGATCCCTATGCCCTTCGAACTCATTTCCGAATTCACGCCTACGGGCGACCAGCCCCAAGCGATCAAACAACTGGTGGAAGGCGCACGCGAAGGCGTACCCTACCAGACATTGCTCGGCGTCACCGGCAGCGGCAAGACCTTCACCATCGCCAACGTGATCGCGCAGCTGGACCGCCCGGCGCTGATCCTGAGCCACAAC
>JAGODO010000004.1 GCA_017998165.1 Flavobacteriales bacterium
TCACTCTGCGCAACGTGCAGGATCGGCAAAAGCGCGCTCTTGCTCCGGCCTTCGGGATAGCGGGCGATCAGGCGCTTGCATTCCGCCAGTCCTTCGGCGGAAAAGCTGAAAGGCGGAGTGCCTTCGGATGTAGTGACTGCTTTCAGGGTGGCCATCACGCGTCAAGTTCACCGGCGATCACGTTCATGCTGCTCATGGTGAGGATCGCGTCGCTCAGCATGGTGCCCTTGATCATCTCGGGATAGGCTTGGTAATAGATGAAGCACGGGCGGCGGAAGTGCAGGCGTGCAGGTGTGCGGCCGCCATCGCTCACGAGGTAGAAGCCGAGCTCACCGTTCGCGCCTTCCACGCAGTGGTACACTTCGCCGATGGGCACTTCGGTCTCACCCATCACGATCTTGAAATGCCAGATCAGCGCTTCCATCTGGTTGTACACCTCGTCCTTCGGCGGCAGCACCCATGCGGGCACATCGGCGGTGAAGGACTTCTTGTCGGCCAGCTTGTCGAGCTTGTCCAGGGCCTGTTTGATGATGCCGATGCTCTCCTTCATCTCTTGGTCACGCACCATGAAGCGGTCGTACGTATCACCGTTCTGGCCGATGGGGATGATGAAGTCGAAATCCTGGTAGCTGCTGTACGGGTCGGCCACGCGCACGTCGTAATCCACACCACAAGCGCGCAGGTTCGGACCGGTGAAGCCATAAGCCAATGCACGCTCGGAGCTGAACGGCCCGCAATTGATCGTGCGGTCCATGAAGATGCGGTTGCGCATGAGCAGCGCGTCGAACTCCTTGAGCGCGGCGGGATAATTCTTCACGAAGTCGCGGATCAGCTGCCAGCACTTGGGGCTGAAGTCGCGCTCGAATCCGCCGATGCGACCCATATTGGTGGTGAGGCGGGCACCGCAGATCTCCTCGTAGATGTCGTAGATCTTCTCGCGCTGCTGGAAGATGTAGGTAAAGCCCGTGAGCGCTCCGGTATCCACACCGATCACACTGTTGCAGATCAGGTGGTCCGCGATGCGCGCCAGCTCCATCACGATCACGCGCATGTACTCCACGCGCTTGGGCAGTTCGATCCCGCAGAGTTTCTCCACGGTCATGTGCCAGCCCATGTTGTTGATCGGCGAACTGCAGTAGTTCATCCGGTCCGTGAGCGTTGTGATCTGGTAGAAGGGACGGCGCTCCGCCAACTTCTCGAACGCGCGATGTATGTACCCGATGGTCTGCTCGGCGCTCTGGATCACCTCGCCGTCCAGGGTGAGCACGTTCTGGAAAATGCCGTGCGTGGCTGGGTGCGTGGGCCCGAGGTTCAGCGTGTTCAGGTCCTTGTGCTCCGTATTCGGCACCAGGTCATGCTGCCAGTAATCAGGCTTCACGATACCGGATACTGAGGGCTTGTCACCCTGAGCTTGTCGAAGGGTGCTCATCTTCCGAAGTAGCTATCGTCTTTGTCCTCGCGGGTGGGATCTTCCAACGGGTAATCCTTCCGCATGGGGAAGGCCGGGAAGTCCTCCATGTTGAGGATGCGTTTCAGGTTCGGGTGGCCGCTGAATTGGATGCCGAAGAAATCCCACGCCTCGCGCTCCATCCAATTGGTGGTGGGCCAGAGGTCGGTGAAGGTCGGGAACACCGGGTCCTTCATCGGCGTTTCCGTCTTCAAGCGGATACGGTGTCCGTTGCGCATGCTGTGCAGATGGAACACCAGGCCGAGCGCGTCGCGGTCCGCGTAATGCATCCCGCCCATGGATGTGAGGAAGTTGAAATCGACCTCGTCGCGCAGGAATTTCAGCACGGCGTGGATCACCGGCTTCTTCACGGTGATCACCAACATGTCCGAAATACGCTCATGCGAAAGCACCCCATCGCCGAATGCGGCGAGGAGCTTGTCGATCGTCAATTGATCGCGGTCCGTCTTGATGGCGAAGGCGGGAGCGGGCATCAGCGTCTTTCTATCGGTTCATCGCGAAGGTTCAACATCTCTCTGCGGCCCCCAGCGCCACTCAGCGGCTCTGCGTTTCTCTTCAGTCGATCTTGTAGGTCTTGAGCAGGTGCTCGTAGTCCTTGCTGTACCGGCGGCGGAAGCCCTCGTTCGCCACCAGCTCCTGGATCTTCAGGATGCCGTCGATGATCTGCTCGGGGCGGGGCGGGCAACCCGGCACATACACGTCCACCGGTATGATACGGTCGATGCCTTGCAGCACGCTGTACGTGTCGAAAATGCCGCCACTGCTGGCGCACGCGCCTACGCTCAGCACCCACTTCGGCTCGGCCATCTGGGTGTACACGTCCCGCAGGACCGGCCCCATCTTCTTGGCGATCGTGCCCATCACCATCAGCAGGTCGCTTTGGCGCGGGCTGAAGCTCAGGCGTTCCATGCCGAAACGCGCGAGATCGTAGTTGCTGGCCATGGTAGCCATGAACTCGATGCCGCAGCAGCTCGTGGCGAAGGGCAACGGCCAGATGCTGTTCTTGCGCGCCAAGCCGATGACGTCCTCCAGCTTCGTGGTCATGAAACCGCTTCCCGAATAGCCCTTCGGCGGCGGCACAATGGTCGGCTTGCCAAGTGCGGGGCGTGGGGTGATCTCGTCGCTCATGACTGATGGTCTGCAAGGATCATTCCCACTTCAGTGCGCCTTTCTTGATCACATAGAAGAAGCCCGCGAGCACAAAGGCGATGAACAGGACCATCTCCACAAAACCAACAAGTCCGAGGGTCTTGAAGTTCACCGCCCAAGGATAAAGGAAGATGACCTCCACATCGAAAAGCACGAAGAGGATCGCGATGAGGAAGTACTTCACACTGAAGGGCGAGCGAGCGTTGCCGTACTGCTCGATGCCGCACTCGAAGTTCTCGTCCTTCACCTTGCCTGCTTTCTTCGGCCCGAGCCAAGCGGCGAAGATCAAGCCGCCGAACACGAAGCCCAGCGCGATGAAGGTCTGGATGGCTATCGGGACGTAGTCGTGCGGGGTACTCACCTGCGGGCCGAAGCCATGAAAGGCATTCGGTATGCGGGCAAATGTATGCGCCGCTGCTTACGCCGCCTTACGGCCTGAGGACGTTGGTCTCGGGAGGACGCGCCCCTTGTCGGCGCGCTCCCTGGCCACTTCGCTCATGGAGCTTCCGCCCTGCTTGGCGAGGGCATAGCACAGCGGGTCCAAGTGGTCGAAAACGGCCTGCTCGCGCGGGTCCGTCTCCAAAGCGGAAAGCGCTGCGACGAGCGCGTTGTGGGCGGCCTGCACGCGCGTGGGGTCCTTTGTGCGAAGCCGCGCCTTCACGTAGGTCAGCATGGACCGTTCGAAGCGGAACTGGCGCCGGTGACTGCGCAGGAAGCGCTCCACATTGCGTACGGTGTAGTTCAACAGATCGGTCTTACCGGTCTCCAACAGGATGATGAGTTCGAGCAGGCGGCCCATGGCCAGGATCTCCTCGTGCTGTTCGATACCGCGCTCATTCAACAGATCACGACACCAATGGGCCGCCAGGTCATGACGCCCCGCACTGAAGCATGCCCAAGCGGCCTGAAAGCGGATGCCCGCCTTGCGGATCACGCTGAGCCGTTCGTTGAACTTGTGCAATCCGGCCTCCAGCGCGGGAAGTTTTTCCACGGCCTTGGTGAACTCGCCGAGTCTGCACAAGGTCGCCAGTTCCAGGCTCACACCCATGGCGAAGACCTTCATCTCCAGGTCCTGCGAGGGAGCGTCGGGCAACATGGCAGGGATGCGCTTGAACCGCTTCAATCCTTCCAGCGCTTCGGTATAGCGGCCGGAGCGAAGTCGCACGTATGCCAGATTGCTCAGCACGCTCAGAACCAGGTTCGGCTCATCTTGGAAGTGTCGCCCCTGATCCTGCAACAGCCGGTCATTGCTTTCAAGGTGGTGTTCGCAGAGCGACATATCGTTCAGGGAGAAGGATATGGCACTCAGGATGTGGTGACGAAGGAACCGGGCTTTTGGAGAAGCTTTTCCACCGTCGTGCTGAAGGGCGGGATCATTCAATATCCTGCGGAGGGCGGCCTCGCCATGTTCGCTCCGGGCCTTGCCTTGGCGATAAAGCAGCATGAACGAGCGACTCTTCAACTGCCAGAGTTGTTCCATGCGCCCGATCTCGTCGATCAGCGCACTGCCCCGGTCGGCCAGCACGCGCAGATCCTGTTCGCGCACCCCCTCATAGTTCATACGCTCCATCAGCCTGCGCTCCCAATCGGAGACATGCACGAGCACATGCGTCTTGCCGTGCTGTTCCGCGAGCAGGCGCGCGTTGCGCAGCGCCTTTTCGGCGTCCGGATAGAGGCCGCGCTGGTGGAGTATCTCCACGCGGTGCAACTGGCGGTTCAAACGCGAATCCACCGAACTGTCCGCATGGAAAGCCTCCAAGCTCGCGAGAATGGTGTCATATAGCCGGTGTTTGGTCACAGTGAAGCGCTTCAGGAACGCCTGGCCAGCGAACCGATCGTGCAATGCCCGTTCGTCATAGGTCTCCATCGCCGCGATCACATCGAACAGGAGCAGGCTCGTGTTCTTACCCCCGACCAGGTGACGACTGGCGAAAAGCTTGAAGTACCGCTTCTCCGGTCGTGTCATCGAACGGATCAACCGATGGACGTGATCGTGCGCTTCACCCGGCATGTTCAATGTGATACGTGGAAGCCCTGTGGCGTATTCGCGTCGAGAAATTAGACCTCTTCGCGGTAGCTGGGACGTTACCGCGCGAGGAACGGCCGGGGGTGTTGGAGGAAAGGGCGGGGGAGTTCCGGGGCACCCGGGGAAAATGAAAAACCCTCCGGAAGGAGGGCTTTCGTTCAATGCTCGAAAAGATCAGTGCGCAGGTTTGGTCTTCTTGTTGCCTTCTCCGTCCGCCTCATCATCGCCATCATCGCTGATCCCGTCACCACCGGTTTCTCCTCCGACCGCTTCCGTGCCGCGAAGGCTGAGGCCCGAAGGCTTCCCGGTCTCCAGATCATTGTCACCCTGATCCCCGGATGCGCTACGTGTTGTCGCCTGTTGGTCTTTGCTCTCCGGTGCAGGGCAATCATCCTCATGCTTGGAGCAACCGGTCGCGAAAAGCAACATGATCAATACCACCGCCAAGGCGGAAACACGACTTGCCAAGCAGAAGGCGCTTTTCATGGACGTTCAAAAGTAATGCGGTCCCGGACTTTCTCCAAATGTCCGTTACCAGCCGTTGCGCCTTCCTTGGAAGGGAGTTCGATGGTGACGCGCGTGCCGGACGGTTCACCGGCGGGGGTGTGCAATTGCTCAGGACCGGAGATCCGAATGTCCGCAATGTCCAACCGCCGGAGCACATCCGCCCGCCCCTTGGTGATCTCTATCCCACGGGAAATGTGGTCAGAACCGTTGCTGGACTTGCGTTCCCTGCTTTCTTCCACACCGATCCCGTCATCCTGGATCGTGATCCTGACGTGGCCTGGAATACCGGGCCCCACACTGATCGAAACGGTCCCCGGGCGGGCCATGGGAAGGATGCCATGCCAGATGCTGTTCTCCACATAGGGCTGGAGCATCATGGCGGGGAGTTCGGTACGATGGGGGTCAACACCGGGGTCGACCTCGATCACGTAGCGGAATTTGTCCTTGAACCGCATGTGTTCAAGTACGAGGTACAGGTCCAGCCGCTCGAGCTCCTCGGCCAGCGTGGTCGTGTCTGTCCGGCTGGCGTCGAGGTTCTTGCGGATGAGCTTGGCGAAGCTCGTTAGATACCGGTTGGCCGCGGTCCGATCCTGGCGGTTGATGTAGAACTGGATGCTGTTGAGCGCATTGAAGATGAAATGCCGGTTCATGTTGGCGTTGAGGGCTTGCTGTTCCAGCTGCAACATCCTTGATCGCAGCATCAGTTGGCGCGTTTTCTCCTGCCGGGCGCGGCGGATGGACCGGAACCGCATGACCGCGAATGCGATGGAGCCCGCCCCCAGCAGGCACAGTGCGAAGAACCACCAGCGCAACCAGAACGGTGGGGCGATGTGGAACGAAAAAGACGCCAGAGCTCCCCAGTGGTGGTCATCTCTCGACGCTCGCACTTGGAAGGTGTGATCACCCTGCGGAAGATTGGAGTACGAGGCGAAGCGGGCATCCGTGGGGGGCAGCCAATCGTTGTCGAAGCCCACCAGCCGATATTGGAACGTGACACGTTCGGCATCAGCCAAGGCCACAGCACTGTAGTCGAACGTCAGGTGGTTCTTGCGATAGTCGAGATCCAGCCCGATGGGCAACCCGGTGCGCGGATCGAGACTGTCGCATTGCCCTTTCCAGTTGACGGGCAACATGAAGGAGCGGATCCCCGTGATGCGCGTGACCGGCTCCCCATAGGCCACAGCGGCTGGTCCTCGCGCCGGGTCATGCATCACAAGCCCTGCGTTCGTTCCGAAGAACAGGCGGCCGGCGTGATCTCGGAAGCCGGCGTTCAGGTTGCACTCGGTGCCGCGGATGCCGTCCAGCGCCGTGAAATGCTCTTTGTTGGAGGGCTCGGCGAGCAGGCTATCGGGGTGGAAACGGAAAAGCCCGTTGTTCGTGCCCGCCCAGATGGTTCCGGTACCGTCATCCAGCAACAGGTCGATGAAATTCGAGCCGAAATCAACGCCAAGGCGGAAGTTGTTGAGCCGCGTTCCATCATGGCAGGCGAGGCCGTTGCTCGTGCCGATCCAGGCCCGGCCCCGATGATCGACGAGCAGGCATTGGATCGCATTGTCGCATAGTCCCTCCGCAGTGGTCCACCGCTCGGTCACCCCATCGCGCATGCGCACCACTCCAAGGTCAGTGGCCAGCAAATGCCACCCGCCGGATTCGACGATGGCCCTCACCGAACGCAGAAGTGTTTTTTCCTCGCGCGCCACCAGGCGAGGCGGCCCGGTGAGCGGCAGGATGGCGAGTCCCTCGCGGGTTCCGCACCAGAGCGTTCCATCCGCGTCACGATGCAGGGCCAGCACCCTAACGTCCCCCAAGCTTCGCGAACTGTCCAGGGGCAAGACAACCCCATTGCGGATATGGACCAGCCCGCTGGTCGTTCCGAACCACAAGCTGCTGTCAGGTGCCGATGCGGAGCACCATACGGTGTTGTTGGGCAGGCCGTCCGATGTGCTGAGCACGGCCAGGTTGTCCAGTCGACACACCCCGCTGCCGTAGGTGCCCAGCCAGAGGTCTCCGTGCGCATCGGCCGCCATGGTCATGACCAGATCGCTGCATAGGCCGTTGGTCACCGTCCATGTAACAAAGCGGTCGCCCGCATATCGCAGGACGCCGGCCCCGTCCGTCCCCAACCAGATGCCGTCATCGCGGTCCTGGAAAAGACACCAGATGTTGTCGTTCGGCAATCCTTGGTGGATGGTGTAGGATCGCAAGCGCGACCCATCGAGCACGTTCACGCCGAACTTGGAGCCGATCCAAAGTCGCCCGCGGTCATCCGCAAGGAGGCTTCGCACGTTGTTCTGCATGAGCCCACTTTCCTCATCATGTTCCACCAGCGAGCCATCGGGGCGCATGCCGAAGAGCCCCTGCCCGAATGTGCCGTACCAGACCGTGCCGTCCCTGGTCCGTGCCAGCGCGCTGATGCTGCGGGCCCCGACTCCCAAGGGAATGGCCGATGCTTCGTTGTTCTTCCACCGATAGGCGCCAGAGCGTGTGCCGATGATCAACTCACCATCAGGGTTCGCGATCAAGGCCCGTACCGTACTGGCCGTATCGGAAGGGAAACCCGGGAGGGGGGCCACCACGTCGCCGTCCGACCGGAAAAGCCCCGAGCCGTCCGTGCCGATGAGGATCGCCCCTGAGGGGTCTTCAGCGAGCGAGAGGATCCGCGCATCGCGCGCTTCACCGGGCAGTACGGTGACCCGTGTCTGTTCCCCCCGGAATGCCACGAGCGACCCACCGGCCCCCAGCCAGACCGTACCGTCCTTCGCGCACAGCAGAGCGTTCACCTGCGCGTCCGGAAGCCCTTCCTGCAAGGCGTAGTTCGTGAAGGCGTGGCCATCGAAACGGCTGACCCCGCCCAAGGTCCCGAGCCACAGGTAGCCTTCCGCATCCTGTGTGATGCATCGCACCTGGCTTTGGGCCAGACCTTCCTTCGGCGTGTATTGCGTGAAGCCGAATTGCTGGGCCGCGGCCGAACAGGAATACAGCAGAAAGCCCGCTGCGCTGGACAACCGTCGACGGTAGGTGGGCAAACTCAGAACGTATTGATCATCGACAGGAAATCGGGCAACCGCCGCCGGCTCACCGGGATCAGCGCACCATTATCCAGCATCGCCATGTTGCCTTCTCCGCGACTGAAGCCTTTGAGGTGCTCCAGGTTGATGATGTAGCTCTTGTGTACACGGAAGAACTTCTTCGCATCGAGGTTCGTCTCGAACACGCGGATGTGCTTGCTGCTGATCACCTTTTTGCCATCGCGCGTGAAAACGGTCGTGTAGCTGTCGCTCGCTTCCAGATAGGTGATGTCGTCGTGCTTGATCAGAACAAGCCCATCGCGGCTGGGTACGGCCACCCGCGTGCTGAGCGGTGAGGCCGGATCGTTCATCAACGCTTCAAGGGCGCTCGCGTGCCGTGTGCCGGCGGCGGGGTCGGCGCTCAACTTGGCGAGCTTCCGCACCGCGCGCTTGAGCTCCTCGGGGTCGATGGGCTTCTCCAGATAATCCAAGGCGTTCTGTTTGAACGCTTGCAGAGCAAACTCATCATACGCCGTCGTGAAAACCACGGGGATCTCAAGGTGCTTCACCGAACGCAACAAGGAAAAACCGTCCTCTCCGGGCATCTTGATGTCGAGGAAGAGCGCTTGGGGCTTGTGATCATCGATCAATGCTCGTGCCTGTTCCGCGCTCGCGGCCTGCGCCACGACCTCCACCTCCGGGCAGTTGTCCTCGAGCATGATGCGCAGGTTCTCCCGGGCATCGGACTCGTCATCGACGATCAAAGCGCGCAAACTCATGGCACAAGGGGTTTGATGCCCGGAAGCTATTTCCACGCGCGGATATGATGGTCGCCCGTCTTGTGGATCGTCATTCTGATCGAGCGAATGGAGGCCGCCCGGGTCGGTGATGGCCTGCACCGAAGAAGTCCGTTCACCCCCTGGTCGCTTCCACGAAAGCCTGCACCCGTTCCCGCGCGATCGGGACTCGCGCTCCGTCCTTCATCACAGCCCAGTGCCCATCCTCTCGCAGGTATTCGCGCAGCTGATCGACATTGATCAGGTGCGACCTGTGAACGCGCAAGAACTGTAACGGGTCCAGCATGTCCTCATACACTTTCAATGTGCGCGTGTCCAAGTAGCGGCTGCCATCGGTGAAGTGGAGCAATGTGCAGTTGCCATCGGCTTCCAGGTGAGCGATTGTGTGTGGCTCAAAGAGCTTGAACCCCTTCGAGTGGTCAATGGCCAGCCGAGAGGGGTTGCCGTGTTGCTTGATGCTCCGTACTGCCGCGTGCAGGTCGTCGCGGTACCGCCGGCTCTCGTCGTGTGCGCCGCGCATCAGGTCCCACCGGCGCAGCGCCTTGTCCACCGCAGCACCAAGCTCGTCGGGGTCTATCGGCTTCAGGATGTAGTCAACTGCGTTGCTATGGAAGGCCTGCACCGCATAGTCCTTGAAGGCCGTGACAAAGATGACCATGAACCGGGCGTCGGGCAGTCCTTCCAGCAGGTCCAATCCTTCTGTGCCGCTGGGCATGCGTATGTCCAGGAAGACCAGGTCCGGATCGAGTTCCGCAATGCGCTGCCGCGCCGTCGCAAGTCCCTCGGCCGTGCCCACCACGCTCACCTGGGGGCGTTCATCGGCGAGCATCATACGCAAATTCTCACGCGCGAGCTCTTCATCATCCACCAACAGGGCGCGCAGCCGCGGAGCTTCCATGCGGGTCGAAAGTAGTCGCGAGTGGTTCGTGACAAGTGGCGAGTGCTGCCTGTCGGAAGCAGCACTCGCCACTCATCACTCGAGACTCGCCACTTGGCATTCATCCGTTCCCTCATCATCCATCACCGTTGCTCGTTCACAGAAGTTGGCGACCTGTGGGTCAGGGTAGTTTGGCGTTGCATTCAACGAAACCCCTTGTCGCGATGAACCCATTGAACCCCACGCTTGGCATCTGGATCTTCAACGACCAGGGCAACTGAACACATAAGGCGAACGCGGCCCTGTAAGGCCGTAACCACAGGGGGTGTCGGGCCGTTGAAAAGCCCGTCATCCCCTGTTCCATGTCCAGCCAGAACGCGCACGAGATCCGCATCCGCATCGACCAGATCGAACGGCTGCTCATGTTCGATTATGAACCCGGCACCGAGGATGCGCTGTTCGACATTTGCGACCCGCACGGCCATATCCTGAAGACCGGAGAGGTTCATGGACCTGTTACCCAGGTCCGGCTGACGGACGTGCATGGCGATGACCTGATCCTCATGGTGCTCGACGGGGAAACCTCCACGGTCCGGCCCATCCAGCTGCGCAAAGTCGCCTAGTCTGTCGATTTCTCCGGTTCCGCTGTCCCGCTTGAGGGACGGCGCATGAGCACGGTCCCGTCTCACAACGAACAGGGAAAACAGATGTGGCACTTACGAGGGTTGGGCTATTGAGCACGCCCGAGGTCATCCAACGCCTTCCTCACCCACTTCGTCTCGCCCAGGGAGGGGATGACGGCCGGGGCGAATTCACGGAGCGGAGGGATAAGGACAGAATTCCTCATGGTTTCCAAGGGCGGCACCCAGCCGCTGTCTTGCTTGGCGAGCAGGATGTTCAGGAACACGCTCAACAGGAAGGCTGCCCGCAGGCTGCCCAGTAGCGCGCCACCAAGTTTGTTGGGCAGGCCCAGTTGCGCCGCATCCACGAGTTTGGTAAGTGCCACGCCGAGAACGTGCAGGGCCACGAGGATCAACAACACGGTGACCAGGAACGAAAGGGCCTCGTGGCGCTCCTCCAGCCCGAACCACAGCGCAACACGACCATTGAAATGGATGGCACCCCAGATCCCGAGTACGAGCCCCACCAACCCGCAGAGCTCCAGTATGAAGCCCGTCATGAAACCGCGCATGGCCGCAAGGCCAACGGATAGGAGCAGGGCATAGTCCAGCCAGTTCATGCGTCCGCAAGTGTACCCGTCAACTACACTTGTGGCGGTGGATCTGACTTTCGAAAAGCGGTGGCGGGACCTGCTCAAACGCATGGAGGCCCGTTTCAATGGTCCCGTGGACCTGAACGGGTTGATCTTCCTGATAGGCGTGCAGGAACTTGGTCAGCACGCACGAGAGTTCAAGAAGGACGACAAGCTGGCGTTGATGCACATCGCCATCTGTGTGCTGTTGACCCCTTTTGGATACTACCGGGAGTTGGGGCGGGATGCTGATGGCTGGCCCCACTTCGAACGCATCAAAGACCTGCCCCCGCTGAACGCCAAGGAGCAGGAACGATTGATGAAGGAGGCCATATTGGGCTACTTCGACGCGCCCGAAGCACGCTGAGCGGGGCTTCTGGGGAGCGGATCCCAACCCCGGTCAGTTCACCGGCGTCAATGTGATCGTTTCCTCGTTGGTCTCCTCTTCCAAGATCTTGATGATCCCTTCGCCGACCGCGCTGTCCTTGAAGCTGACGATGTCCAGCACGGCAAAACCCGCCTGGCCTTGCTTGTACTGGTCCGTGTAATCGAACTCCACCTGACCGCTCCCGTCTGTGAGGCCTTCACGTAGCAGCCGGCTGGGATCACCGATCGGGTATGCCAGATTGGCGAAGAGCTTGACGTAGGCGCTGTCGACCGGATGTCCACCCGTGTCAACGACGGTGATGATGGCTACGGTGTCCTTCTCCTTGTTGCAGGAAGTGGCAACCGGTATGAGGGTCATGGCGATAAGCGAGCAGAGCAGGACCTTGCGGATCATGGGAAGGCGGTTGGTTACTTTTGGCCGCTCCGCGCGGCAGCCCTGGTAAGAGGCCCCCAAAAATAGCAGCATCGGCCAATGTCCGCACCCCCAAGGGTTCTCCCTCTGCTTGCCGGGCTGGTGATCCTGTTCATCCCCGTTCTCCTCTTGGGCCAGGCAACCGGCGCTCCGAAGCGGGTGCTGGTGGAAGTGAACACGACAATGGGACGAATGGTTATCGCCTTGAATAATGAAACGCCCAAGCACCGCGATAATTTCCTGGCGCTCGTTCGCGAGCATTACTACGACAGCACACTTTTCCACCGCGTCGTACCCGGCGCGATGATCATCGGGGGGGATCCTGCCAGCCGGTTGGCGGATGATCGCCACCGCGCGTTGGGCAATGGGAGTATGATCCCGAGTTTACCGCCGGAGATCGACCACGCCCATGTTCATGTGAAAGGGGCCCTCGGGGCCATTCGCGACGAATCGTTGCCGCAGGACCAGAAGCGCAGTCATGGCTCAGGCTTCTACATCATTCTGGGCCAGGATTGGACGCCCAGCGAGTTGCGGATGGTCGAAATGAAGCGCACCACCGCGGATCCCACCTCGGCCTTCACCTATACCCCCGATCAAGTGCGCGCCTATGCGACGGACGGCGGGTCTCCCCGGATGGATGGGGAGTACACGGTCTTCGGCCAGGTGCTGGAAGGATCGGATGTCCTCGACCGGATCGCCGCTTCGCCCTGCGATGACCGTGATCGTCCTTTCACCGATGTACGCGTCTGGATGCGCATACTGCCATGAGTCTACGAGAGAAGATCGAAGCCTTGGAGACCGAGGTGACCACTGTGGTGGCCAGGAGCGCGGAGGAGGTGGAACGTTTCCGCGTGGCAACCCTCGGTCGGAACGGTTCTGTCACCGCGCTCTTCGAGGAGTTCAAACAGGTCGCCTCAGAAGAGAAGCGCGAGTTCGGCCAGCGGATGAACAGGCTGAAGCAGGCCGCACAGGCGCGTTGGGAAGAGCTGAAGGCCTCTATTGATGCGATGCCGGCATCGCGGATCGCGGCCGAGGACCTGACCCGGCCGGCGCTCACACAAGCGTCGGGCAGCCTTCACCCGATCAGCATCGTGCGCCAACGCATCGTCGACGTGTTCAAGCGTATCGGTTACTCGGTGAGCCAGGGTCCGGAGGTGGAGGACGACCACCACAATTTCAGTGCGCTGAACTTCGCTCCGGACCATCCAGCACGTGATATGCAGGACACATTCTTCGTGGATGCCGGGCGCGACATGGCGTTGCGCACGCACACCAGCAGCGTGCAGGTGAGGGTAATGGAAAATGGAGCACCACCCATACGCACGATCTCACCGGGCCGTGTCTACCGCAACGAGGCGATCAGCGCGCGGGCCCATTGCATGTTCCACCAAGTGGAGGGCCTCTACGTGGACAAGGGGGTGAGCTTCGCGGAACTCAAGGGTACGCTTGACCATTTCGCCAAGAGCATCTTCGGTCCAGCGGTCACCATCCGCATGCGACCCAGTTATTTCCCGTTCACGGAGCCGAGCGCGGAAGTGGACATGAGCTGCACCATCTGCGCTGGGAAGGGATGCAACGTCTGCAAGCACAGTGGCTGGGTGGAGATCATGGGGTGCGGCATGGTCGACCCCGCCGTGCTCGCCAATTGCGGTATCGACGCCGAGGTGTATTCCGGGTTCGCCTTCGGCATGGGGGTGGAGCGCATTACGCAGCTCATTTATCGCGTTCCCGACCTGCGCCTGTATTGGGAGAATGATGTGCGCTTCTTGGAACAGTTCCGGGACGACGCCTTCCGTGCGTGACAAGTCCTGAAGCCGGTTGAGCCAGGGACACCGAACGGTATGAGCCAGCAGATCCGCACCGACGTGCTCATCGTAGGGGCGGGACCGGGCGGATGCGCGGCGGCCCTCTCGCTCGCCAAACACGGCACGAAGGCGCTTCTCGTCGACAAGGCCGCATTTCCCCGCGACAAGGTCTGCGGCGACGCGTTGAGCGGAAAGGTGATGCGTGTGTTGGACCGTCTCGCCCCGGACGTTGGCGAACGATTGCGTGCGGATGCCCGACAGCAACCCAGTTGGGGCGTAACATTCACCGCACCGGGTGGGAGGTCGCTGCGGGTGCCGTTCGGCAGGGATACCGGCAGGGGAGATGCGCCCGGGGCGATCATGCCGCGCCTCGACTTTGATGAGTTGCTGGTGGAGAAGGTCCGGAAAGCACCCGGCATCCAACTGATCGAAGGGACGACATTGAGGGATTTCGAACGGACGACATCCGGTTGGTGCGTCTCTGATGGAGCGAAGCGTTTAACGATCCACGCGCGTCTGGTGATCGCCGCGGATGGAGCCAATTCGCACTTCGCACGCCACGTTGCGGGGCTGGAACTGGAGCCGCGCCATCATTGTGCGGGCATACGCGCCTATTTCGAGAATGTCCAAGGTCTGGATCCCGATGGTTTCATAGAACTCATTTTCCTCAAAGAGCTGCTCCCCGGGTACCTGTGGATCTTCCCCCTGCCAGGTGGTCGGGCCAATGTGGGTCTCGGACTCCGGTCCGACATGGTGCGCGATCGCCGGCTGGACCTGAAGGCGAGGCTGAGAACCCTGCTCGCCGAACACCCGCGTCTGAAGGAACGGTTCAAGGAAGCGACCAACGCAGGAGGCATCCAGGGCTTGGGCCTTCCGCTCGCCAGCAGGCGGCGGGTGCTGAGTGGAGACGGGTACCTGCTGGTCGGGGACGCGGGCCACCTGATCGATCCGTTCACCGGGGAAGGCATCAGCCATGCGATGATTAGTGGATCGCATGCGGGCGAGGTGGCCGCCGAAGCCCTCATGCGGACGACGGTACGGCCGGCCGCGATCCTTCTTGGCGAGTACGACGTCCGGGTCTGGCGCAGGCTGGGAAAGGAGCTTTCGATCAGTACGAAGCTCCAACGCCTCGCCGCCTTCCCTTGGCTGTTCGACCTTGTTGTGGATCGCGCGACGAAGAATCCCGCACTCGCCGAGACCATCAGCAGCATGTTCAACGACCTGGATATGCGCGCTCGTCTGAGGAGCCCTTCCTTCTACGCGAAGGTGCTTTTCGGCTAAGCCTTTTGCCCGGCTTGGCGGACCTGCGCGAGCTGTTCCTGCAACCAGCTCCGGGCCTCTCCTTCCTGGTTGAACACTTCGAACCGGAACATCGGTGGGAAATAGGCCGCATAGAGCCGCGCCATGGTTTCCAGTGCCAGCGCTCCGCAAACGACGGCCACGGCCCTCAAGCCATCGGCGTTCGTGTTGTTCTTGTAGTGGTCCATGCCGACCACGTTGATGTCAAGCGCCGCATCCGAAGGCACCAGTACCAGCACACAGAGCGACACGTTGCCACACAAGCGCCGGCGTTCGGCCATGATGCCGGTGATAACGGCTTCGTCGATGTGA
The DNA here is from genome assembly GCA_017998165.1 of Flavobacteriales bacterium. Lineage (GTDB taxonomy): Bacteria > Bacteroidota > Bacteroidia > Flavobacteriales_F > PHOS-HE28 > PHOS-HE28. The sequence goes on from JAGODO010000004.1 coordinate 15,300, forward strand.
ACGGCAGACTTCAACCGGACCTCCAAGAGGTCAAGGGCAACGCGCTCGAACCGCGCGTTAACGGTCTCTGAGACGATCGTCATCTCTCGGGAATGGGGAAGCCTGTTCAAATGTGGGATATCCTTTGAAGCTTGTCCAATACGGGTCAACCGCTGAGCCCGGGACCGCGCCGTTCGGCCTACCCCGTTCCACCGTGGACCAGGGTCGTCAACAGGACCTCGGTGAAGAAGCAGGTCGACGAACAGTTGACGACGTTCGATGGACCTGAATACTTTGCCGGCCAAATACGCCCCAGCCCATGCTCCGAATCCCTACGCTCACACTCTCACTGGCACTGGCGGTCGTACTTCCCGCCCAGGTCCAGATCGGGGAGAACGAGATGCCCCATCAGAACGATGAGATCCATCGCACACGCGCGAACCCGGATCCGACGATCGATTTCGCGACCACAGGTGCTGACCACCAATGGGACTTCATGGACCTCTCGACCGCTTCGGAAGATGTCACCGCCTATCAGAGCGTGAGTTCGACCAACATCGTGTATGCGCTCATATACGCGGACATTTTCTTCAATGCCAATCGGGCCAATCACGCCAAGGAAGGGGTGGACATCCCGTTCAACCAGTTGCTGCCCATCACCAACCCGTTCACCTTCCTCTACCATAGCCCGACCGTTTACCGGAAGGTCGGGTTCGGCGTGGAGCTTTCCGGGATACCGGTGCCGATCATCTTCAATTCACCTGATGTCATCTACGAGCTTCCGATGGACTATGGCGACGTGAGCGCTTCGAGCTCAGGGTATCAGCTGGACATCCCGACACTGGCCTACTACGGCTACGAACAGGAGCGATCCAATGAGGTGGACGGCTGGGGCACCATCGCCACCCCTGCAGGGTCTTTCGATGTGCTGCGGGTAAAGACCACGATCCTCGCGCATGATACGATCAACCTGGACACCCTGAGCCTTGGCTTCACGATCGACCGACCCGTCATTCGGGAGTACAAGTGGCTCGCGCAGGACTTGCGGGTGCCGGTGCTGCAGATCAATACCACCGAGCTGTTCGGTACGGAGATCGCAACGGAGATCTTCTTCTACGACCTGCCGCATACCATCACCGTGGTACCGCCCCTGGCAGCCACGCTGTGCCCGGGTTCGGAATTCCAGCTGGCCTACGAGGCCACGGGCAGCTACAATGCCGGCGGGTTCTTCATTCCGTCCAACGAATTCATCGCCCAGCTATCGGACGCGAACGGTGATTTCTCCAACCCTGTTTTCCTGGGCCAGGTGACCGCCACCACATCCGGAACGATCACGGTGACCATACCCATGGATACCCCGCTGGGAACGGGCTATCGCATCCGGGTCATCTCCAACAGCCCGGCCTATGTCGGAACGGACAACGGCTTCGACCTGATGATCGATGACGCCCAACCTTCCGCTGTTATCTCGGCCAACGGCCCGACGGAGTTCTGTGGTGGCGGCTCCGTCATACTGAGCGCGGAACCGGTGTCCGGCACTTATCAGTGGCAGCAGGATGAAGTTGATATCGAGGGGGCTCAGAACACCACCTTGGAGGTGACCGTTTCCGGGAACTACTCGCTTGTAGTAACGAACGCCTGTGGCAGCGATGTCTCGGACCCCATCAGCGTGGTTGTCGGTGACGCCCCCATCTATGCCTTCGACCAACCCGCTTACCTCTCGTGTGATGGTTCGCCGATCACCATCACCGCAGTGGATATTTCCGGCCAAAGCGACCTCACCTACGAATGGTCGTTGAATAACGTGGTGCTTTCGGGCGAGAGCGGAACGAGCCTCTTGGCCGCTGAGGCGGGGGCGTATTCGCTCACGGTTATGAACACGGTCACGGGTTGCAGCTACACTGCGGACCCCGTAGAGGTCTCGATCGACCAGATCGCGACACCCGCAGTGAGCGCTGATGGTCCGGTCGCCTTCTGCGCTGGCGGCTCGGTCACGCTCAGCGTTGAGCCGGTACCGGGCATCAGTTATCAGTGGGCGGTGGATGGCACGGACATCGATGGTGCCACAGGGCCGGAGCTTCCGGTGGATCAGGCCGGTTCCTACACGGTGGTCGCAGCGAGCACCGGTTGCTCTTCAGCCGCCTCGACCTTCTTGGTGGTGACCGTGCATCCGCTCCCCGAAGTCCCGACCATCACAGGCGTTGCGGCTTTCTGTGCCGGCGGTTCTACGACGCTGGCCACCGACGACCTGCCCGGGCTTTCGTACGAGTGGAGCATGAACGGCGATTCGATCGATGGGGCGACCGGCACGCTGATCGATGTCGCCGCCGCCGGGAATTACTCCGTGACCGTTTCAACCACCGAGGGGTGCTCAGCATCCTCAGAGGCCACGACCGTCGTCGAGAACCCGTTGCCCGCCCAGCCGGTGATCATGCAGATGGATGATGAGTTGATAACCTCGGGAGATGGAACCTTCCAGTGGCTGCTCGAGGGGAACCTGATCGATGGGGCCACCGGAGAAACCTATCTGCCCTCGGAGAACGGCAACTACAACGTGATGATCACGGATGCCAATGGGTGCTCGAGCACCTCGGACGCGTTCGCGTACATCAGCACGGCCGTCGTGGACAGCGATGTGATCGACTTCAGCTTCCATCCCAATCCTTCAAACGGCCAGGTCTTCATCGATCTGCCCTCCGGCATCACGAAGGGAGCGAGCCTGTTGTTGACCGATGCGGCCGGAAGGAAATTGTCGCAACGCAATGTGTCCGGAACAACGATGACCCTGGAACTCGGGGCCTTCGAAGCGGGGCTCTATTTCCTGCACCTGCTGAACAATGGAGCGGTCACGACCCATCGCCTGGTGAGGGACTGACCCGAGCCGGTAGTCGCGGCCGAAGGCCGGTGCGCGACGCGTACCGGCCTTCCTTCTTCTCATATGTCGGTATCCCGTCCGATCCGCGGTCAGGATCACATGGGCATTCCCGTCACGCACGCATACCCATGACCAGGATATCGTCCACTTGTTCCTGGGCCCCGCGCCACTTGTTCAGCTCTTCGAGCAACAGGCCTTTCTGGCGGTCCATCGGTTTGTCGTGGATGGCCACGAGCAGTTCGCGGAAACGGCGATTGAGGAATTTCTTGCCTTTGGGACCGCCGAACTGGTCGGCGTACCCATCACTGAAAATGTAGATCACATCCCCCTTGTGCAGTTGGATGCGGTGGTCGGTGAATCCGTTCTCTCCGAGCTCGAAACCACCGATGGGACGTTTGTCCGGCGGAAACTGTTGAATGGCGTTGTCGCGGACCAGATAGAGCGGGCAGTTCGCCCCGGCGTATTCGAGCACCAGGCGATCCGGCTCAAGCGCACAAAGAGCCATGTCCATGCCGTCGCGAACGAACTGGTCGCGATCCTTGTGCAGCGCCTCGAAAGAAATGCGGTTGAGGTCGCGCAGCACGTCACTGGGCCGTGTATTACCGTGCTCCTTGATCGATTGGTTCAGTCCGTTGTGGCCCACAAGGCTCATGAACGCACCAGGCACACCATGGCCCGTGCAGTCGACGGCGGCGAAGATCACCTTGTTGTTCACCTTTTCAAGCCAGTAGAAATCACCGCTGACGATGTCCTTGGGACGGTAGAGCACGAAGCTGTCCGGGAGCAGTTCCTTTATCCGCTTCTCGGGCGGAAGTATCGACTCCTGTAGACGTTTCGCGTAGCGGATGCTGTCCGTCACGTTCTTGTACAGCTCAACGACCTTCCGGCTCTGCCGCTCGACCTCTTCCTTCTGTCGTACCACTTCTTCGGTACGTTCTTTCACTTTCGTCTCCAGCACGCGCTCGCGTTCGCCGAGTTCTGTGCGCATTTTGAGCAGGGCGTGCCCGAGCATGTCCTCTTCGCTCAACGGCTGGTAGTCCGCGTTGAAGTTGCCCGCGGCCACAGCGTGGCTGAACTCGGTGGTGCGCTTCAAGCCATCGATCAGACCCATCAATGCCTGCGACATTTCCCCGACCTCATCGTTCCGTGCATGGATCCGGGTGCGGGGGAACACGCCGCGGCCCAAAGAGAGCAGCACGGTGCGCAGTTTCTGGACCGGCGTGACGATGCTGCGGACGATGAGGAAGGCCACCACGATACCCACGACGACCAGGCCGGTCCCGAGATAGAGCACGAAGAATTTCAACGAGTCGAAACTGCGGATCATCCCGCCCCCCAGGCTCTGCCGCTTCGCATCCTGCATCTCGATGAGCTTGTCCACATCCGCGAGGAGAAGCCGGGTGCTCTCATCCAGCGGTCCGCCCTCCTCCGCCAACTCGCCGCGCTCTATCCACACCAACGGGTCCTTGTAGCTCTCCAAGGAGGGCAGCAGTTCCTTGATATGGTCGTGCATCTCGAAGACCTTGTCCATCTCCGTGAAGCACTTGTTCAACAGAGCCACTTCGTCTTTCTCCCAGCCCGCGCTCAGGGTGTCGACACGGTCCATCAGCCGCGGCAGGTCATGGTCGGTGAGCTTGATGAGCGCCGATTTCTCAGGGGCATCGGGTATGCTCTCCGTGGTCGCCCAGAATTTTGCGAGCATGTGGGCGTTCACCAGCAGGTTCTTCAGACGGACCAGTGCGTCAACGCTGGGGCCATAGACCTGCGTGATCTCGTCATTGATCGAGCGGCTGCGCTCCAATGTGCGGTTGGTGAGCAGCACTACAAGCAACGCGAAGAAGATGAACAGACCGAAGCCCATTCCGATGCGGCGGCCGATGGTGAGCCTGAGACGCATGGGGCCTTACTTGTCCTTGGTCCGCTTGCCAACGCACCACGCCTGCCAGCGGGTGGATTGTTCCGGGGTGAGCACCGTGCGCAGTTCTTCGATCCGCGCACCGAGATCACCAGGGCCCCCCTTGCGGAAGCGTTCCTGGATGTCGCGTACACGCTCCAGTTGCTCGGAAGAGAGTCCCAGCCCTTTCCAGTCATCCGATGAAGCCATGAGACAGGCTTCATCGGTCCGTGCGTCCAACTGGGGCGAGTTCTGTCGCGGGGCTTCCGGCACGCCCCCTTCATCGAGCGCTTCGTATTTGTGGCGGTATTCCTCGCTCTTGTCCACGTCCTGCAGGCTGTAATGGATCCCCTCAAGTCCTAGCAGCGTCTCCCGTCGTTTCGGGTTCATCTCGTGCGCTTTCAACATGTACGGCAGGGCTTGCATGAAATACACCTTGCTCGCCTCCTGCACCTGGCCTATCGTGGGCAGGTCGGTCCCCGCATTTATCCGCTGGATGTTGTAGACACCACGGTTGTAATAGAGCGTCGCCAGATTGTAGTTCGCGCCGTAGTTGTCAATATCCAACTCCAGTACGCGCTTGTACAGGGCGACGGCTTTCGCGAACCACGTGGTGTCTTCCCGGTCCTGGTTGAACCGCTTGGTGTAGACGGTACCGAGCGCGTTGTCGAACTCGATGTCGCGGGCGGAGAAGGAGTGCTTGGGATCCAGGCGCAGGACGCTTTCCTTGTATTTGGAATAGAGCGCGAGCGCGCGGGCATCATCCAGCTCATTGAGCGCGCGCGCGGCGTCGTTGTAAGTGGTCTTGCAGAGGTAGTCATAAGCCTGAAGGCTGCTCTGCGCGTATTCCTTCGCCGTGTCAACGACCGTGCTGGTAAAGAGACTGGCCAGCGCCTCGTCCCGCACCATGTCGGCCTCCGCGCCGCTCGTCATGGTCTTGAAAAGGTCCTTGTACACGAAACCGCGCAGGACCCATGCCTCCGGACTGCGGGACAGTTCATCGCCCTTCACCGCCTCATCCAGCAATTTGCGGGCTCCGGCGAGGTCGCCCGATTGGTAGAGCCGGTTGGCCTCCACCAACGCTTCCGGCTGGGCAAAAGCGGTGGTCGCGCTCGCGAGCATGACCAGCCACAGGGCGATATGTCGCAAGGTGCTCATTGCACGGAGGCATATGCGAGCTGCACGAGCGTGCTTCCCACTTCCAATTTGTGCTTTCGCGCGTTCACCAGGCTGATCTCGTACTTCACCGTGTTGTCGACCCGTACGAAGTTCACCACGGACCCGTCCTCCAGTGCGTCCGGATATTCCGTGATCACCAAGGTGCTTTTCTTGTCCAGGTTCTTGTAGATGGCCGGGAGAAGGGCCAATTCACCATGCGCAACGAACAGGACATGGCACTGCTCGATGTCGGCGCTCTTGGGCAATTTCCGCACCTCGATGGGTTGTTTGCCGATGGACTTCTCGGCGTACTTCTTCACCAGCTCCTGGTACAGATTGCTGCTGCCCAGCACACTGATGATGAAGGGCCCGTTCTTCAGGGAGGGCTCCTTCCATTCGACCAGCTTCGATATGTTGTAGATGTAACTGGCCTGTACGATGGCCGTGGTGTCCTTGTCGGCTTCCCGTGGGTCCGTGGCTGCCGAGGCGGTGAGGAGCAGTAGCAGCAACGCCAGTACTTTCGGTCCGCGGGCGACCGCCACGAAGGGGAGCATAGTTTTGGCGCGCGTGGAGTACAAAGGCATCCGGACAGGTCGACGACAAAGTAGAAGCCTACGATGGCTGGGCTGTTTGGCCGCTGCGGTCATCTGTTCACAACTCCCTGTTCGTTCACAATCAACGGATACGGTGACGTTGCGGTCGATCGATCGTGAGGCGGTGCGTGCTCCGATGGGCTTCACCTGGCTGGAGTGGAGCACGCGCACCATCGGGCACCGGCTCACCGGAACAGCCAATGGCCGCCGCGCGGAGGAAAGCGCCGACAGCCTGTTCCGTGTCGCTGGCATGCGCGATGTCGCCCTCTTCCCGTTCGAGGCGCCTGCCTGGCAACGCCGCTCCGTGCATGTGTCCGTCTCCGGCCTGCCTGATACGGTGGTGACCTACGCGTCGGTCGCGTTGGCGATGACGCCCGACTCGTCGCAGGTCAACGCGCCCATCGTGGACGTGGGCAATGGCCTGGCCGCCGATTTCGCCGCGAAGAGCGCGGAGGTGCGCGGTTCGGTGGTGCTCATGAACCTGCAACTGGTGAACGCCCCGGCCGGAGCCGACAACCTGCACCGCAGCGAGAAGACCGCGCTGGCGATCAAGCATGGCGCGGCGGGGGTCCTCTTCATCAACAACGTGGACGGACATGTGCTGCTCACCGGTACGGCGTCCGTCACGCGTGAGCCCATCGCGATCCCCGCCGCCTGCATCGGCAAGGAGGACGGCGTTGAGTTGCGCGCATGGGTCGGGCACGATAAGTCCCTGCTCGGCTCGATCACCATGCGCAACAGCAACGCGCCCGTCACCGCGCGCAATGTGATAGCGACCATCCCCGGAACGGACCTGAAGAACGAGGTGGTCGTGGTCGGTGGCCATCTGGATAGCTGGGACCTTGCTACCGGAGCGACCGACAATGGTCTCGGTTCTTACTCCATCATCGACATCGCGCGTTGTTATGCGGCACTGGGCTTGAAGCCGCGCCGCACGATCAAGCTCATACTGTTCATGGGCGAGGAACAGGGTCTGCTCGGAAGCCATGCCTTGGTGGAAGCCTGGAAGACCTCCGGCGAGCTCGACCGGGTGCGCTGCATGATCAATCTCGACATGAGCGGCCACCCCAGCGGGTTCAACGCCTTCGGCCCGGAGCCACTGGGGGCCCGGGTGACCGAGGCACAAAGATCGATGCGGTCGTTGGACACCACGTTCGCAGGAAACTTCTCGCAAGCCCCCGGTCTGCACAGCGACCATCAATCGTTCATGATGATGGGCGTTCCTACGATGGCCCCCATCTGCGACCTGGGAGACCACGTGTACCATTGCTACCATAGCAGTTGCGATGATGTAGGGCTCGTGGATCCCGAAGCGATGACCGACAACGTGCGGCGTGTGGGCCAGATGCTCTGGGCCTTGGCGAACGCGGAAACGTTGGCCGCGCATTTCACGGACGAGCAACTTCGTGACCGGCTGAGAGCCGAAGGGCTGGAAGAGAAACTGCGCCTGCAGAACGAGTGGCGCTGGTAGTGCGTCAGCCTTGACGCTCGCCACCCCCGGCGGATGCGGCGGTCATGCCTTGGAGGTCACGGTCGAAGAGGTAGAGACCGCCCTTATCGCTACCGATCAGCTTCAACTTGTCGATGAGCGTGCGCGCCAAGGTCTCCTCCTCGATCTGCTCGCTCACGTACCACTGCATGAAGTTGTGCGTGGTGTAGTCCTTTTCCTTCAAGCACAGGTCCACAACCTTGTTGATGCTGGCAGTCACATGCGTCTCATGGTCCAGTAGGGTCTGGAAAATGTCCGTGATGGACTTGTATTCCTTCTGCGGTTGTTTCAGCGCTGGCACCACCGCTTTTCCGCCGCGATCGTTCACGAACTTGATGAGTTTCAACATATGGATCCGTTCCTCGTCGCTGTGACGATACAGGAACGCCGAGGTACCCATGAGGCCGTTCGTCTCCGCCCAACTGGCCATGGCCAGATAGGACTGACTGCTGCTGGCTTCGATCTCGATCTGTGCGTTCAGGGCGGCTTCGATCTTCTTGGGGAGCATGGAACGGTAGGTGTTGGGGACAAAGCTAAGCCGAGGACATCGAGCGATCCCCGCAGTATCCAGCGGGTCCGAGCGCTACGGTACTCGCGGGGAGAAGCACGCAACACACGGTAGGATCCTGTGCCGGGAATGCGGCTCTTGACATGGTGGGTTCACAAGACTTGGCGGTGATCGTTCCCGGGAATGATGGCCGGTGCCCCGCTGCTCCTCTATTTTCGCAGCATTGATGGAGGCATTTCGAGCGAATAGAGGGTTCTCCGTTTTGGTGGCGGTGTTGCTGCTGCTGACCACGGCCGCGCCAGCGTTGGTGCGCATGAGCTGCTTGAGCGGTGGCCACTCCGTGCTGAGCATCGGGCAGGCTGATGATTGCTGCCCCCAGGAGGATCACCATGGCGATGGACCCCAGTTGCGGGCCCGTTGTTGTGAAATGGAACGCACCGCTCCGGTGCATGCGGCGTTCACCATGGAGAATGGCCATTCGACCCTGGCGGTCGTGACCCCGGCGCCGGAGGTACACATCGACCCGGTCCCGCGTTCGGCCTGCCCCGTACCGGGATATGGCTTCGTTCCGCGTCCACCGCCCCTCCTCACCGCGCAGCGCCTGAGCCGGGTCGGCAGCTTCCTGATCTAGCAGAGGTCTTTCTCGTCGTGGCGGCGGCCTCTGCCGCGCCCGTATTCGCTCCTGTTCAACGGAAAGATCCGCCCATTTTGAAATTTGTACCTCACATGCGGAATCGATTGATGTTGGTCGTGCCGCTGCTCGGTCTGCAAGGGCGGGTCGATGCGCAAACGCAAGAACGTTTGACGGGTACGGTGTATGTACGGGAGGACCCCGGTACCCGTACGCCGATCCCCTTCGCTCACCTCTCCGTGGTCGACCGACCCATCTCCGTCTCGGCCGATCAACTCGGCCATTTCGAGATCCGGGGGGCGCTCATCTTTCCGTTGCGATTGGCCGCCTCGGCGACAGGGTTCGCGACGGATACCGTTGTCGTACAGAACGGACGGGCCGGAGTGGTCGTGGAACTGGCCGCAGTGACCGAGCTCAGGCCGACAGAGGTCATCCAGCGACAGGCCGGCACCACGTTGAGCCTGCGCAACACGCAGAGTTCGGAGCGCATCGGTGCGAAGGAATTGAAGCGTGCGGCCTGCTGCGATCTGAGCGAAAGCTTTGAGAGCAACGCGACGGTCGACGTCAGCTACAGCGATGCGGTGAGCGGTGCCAAGCAGATCCGCATGCTCGGATTGGACGGCAAGTACGCGCAGATCAGCCTGGAGAACATACCGTTCATCCGAGGCCTGAGCGGCAACTATGGACTTACCCTCGTTCCCGGCCCGTGGATCAATGCGATCAATGTGAGCAAAGGGATCGGGACCGCGGTGAACGGCCCGAACGCCATGACCGGCCAGATCGATCTCTGTTTGGCAGACCCGCGCGAAGCGCCGCCGTTTTTCACCAATCTGTACGTGAACAACCAGGGCCGAACAGAATTGAACGTGAACACGGCGCAGCACTGGGGCAAGGCCGGGGACAACCTGGTCATGCTGCAAGGCAGCCTGAACCAACGCGACATGGACGACAACAACGACGGCTTCCGCGACCAGCCTCTGAGCCGCCGTTTCAACATCATGGACAGGTGGTTGCAGCGCACCGCGCGCCGCACCACCCAGATCATCGCGCGCTATGTGACCGATGTACGGGACGGGGGGAATACGGATGCGCATGTGCCGAGCGAAGGACCCGGCGGTCGGCATTATACCGTGCATGTGGCCAATGAAATGGGTGATGTGCTCGCCAAGAACGGCTGGATACTGAGGGACAGCACGAAGAGCATTGGCATCCTCGCTTCGTTCAGGAACCACACCGCAGCTTCCTCCTTCGGCGACAGGGGATATGAAGGAACACAACTGAGCGGCTACGCCAATGTGGTATACCAGCAGACGCTGTCCGGTGGCAACGACCAGTTCAAGACCGGTGCGGGATTCCAGTACGACGCGTACGACGAATCGTTCCTAGACTCGGCTTTCAGCCGGATCGAGCGTATGCCGGGTGTTTTCGCGGAGTATACCCGCTCCAGGAACCGCTTTACGATGGTGGCGGGTGTGCGTGCGGACTTCAACAGTGTTTACGGCGACGCTGTTTCTCCACGCGTGCATGTGAAATATGATCTGGGTCCGCTCACGACGATCAGGTTATCGATGGGTCATGGCTTCCGGAGCGCCAACCCGCTCGTGGAGAATGCGGGGGCATTGGCGAGTTCGAGGAAGGTCGTTGTGGAAGGGCCCCTCAGGATGGAGCGTTCCTGGAATTTCGGGGCTTCATTCCTGCACAAGTGGAAGTGGGCCGGCAAGAAGTGGGCCTTGGGCATCGATGCGTACCGCAGCGAATTCACCGATCAAGTGGTGGCCGACCTGGACCGCAGTCCGCGAACACTGGCGATCTACATGATGCGGGGCGTGAGCTATGCGAACAGCATGCTCGTGGATGTACAGGTGGAACTGTCCCGCAGCCTGCTGGCCAAGGCGAGCTATCGCTGGTACGATGTGCGAACGACTTACGATGGTGTTCTTCGCGAGCGACCATTCACGCCGGAGCATCGCGGCCTCGTGGACCTGGCCTACGAGAGCCGCAACGACCGGTGGCGCATGGATGTCTTCACGAACCTTTACGGCACAGCACGCCTTCCGGACACATCGAAGAACCCCGAGACTTTCCGATTGCCTGAGCGCTCACCGGCCTATGCCACGCTCAATGCGCAAGTGACCTGTGTGCTGGGCCAGCTGGAATTGTACGTGGGCGGGGAGAACCTCGCGAGCAGCACCCAAGACACCCAGATCCTGGCGCCCGAAGATCCCTTTGGCCCTTACTTTGACGCGTCCCTGATCTGGGGGCCTACGCAAGGTGCCATGATCTACGGCGGCTTCCGGCACACATTCAAGCAGAAAGAACACGACAACGGGACGAAATGACAATGAAGAAGCTCTTTCTACTTGCCTTCCTGCTCGTGGGCTCCGCAGCCCGGTCGCAGGACACCAAGGGCAGCGACACGTTGCTCATCCACACCAACGCCGTTTGCGATATGTGCGAAAAGACCATCGAGACGGAGCTGGTTTATGAACGGGGCGTGAAAGCCGTGGACGTCGATCTGGAGCAGAACACGATCATGGTCTCCATCGACCCGAAAAAAACGGACCGGGAAAAGGTCCGAACGGCGGTGACCAAACTGGGCTATTCGGCGGATGGCAAGCTGCCCGATATGGCCGCGCGCGAGAAACTCCCGGATTGCTGCAAGAAGGAGGGTTGCGGATTGCCTGCGCATCCCGCTCATCCTGAACAGAAGAACTGAGCATGGCGCTCGTGCGCACGTTGAAGGGCATCACGCCCGCTTTCGGGCGTGATGTGTTCCTGGCCGAAACCGCCGTGGTGATCGGGGATGTAGCGATGGGCGATGAATGCAGCGTGTGGTACAATGCGGTGGTGCGCGGCGATGTGAACACGATCCGCATCGGCGACCGCGTGAACATCCAGGACGGTGCCGTGTTGCACTGCACCTACCAACGCTGTGGGTTGACGATCGGCAGCGACGTCAGCATCGGGCATAATGCGATCGTTCACGGATGCACCATCGCGGACAAGGTGCTTGTCGGCATGGGTGCCATCGTCATGGATCATGTGGAGATCGGCGAGGGGAGTGTGATCGCGGCGGGGGCGGTCGTCACCCAGAACACCAAGGTGGCCGCCGGAAGCCTGATGGCGGGTGTTCCTGCGAAGCTTATCGGACCAGTAACACCTGACCTCTCGGCCAATGAGATCGGCCGCATCGCGCAGAACTACTTGATGTACGCCGGCTGGTTCAAGGAAGAGTGAGGGCTCCTACCTGCCAATTGGCCAGGGCGATGGCATCCTTCGGAAGCCGGAGCAGATCGAGCACCACAGGCAGTTCTTCCGTGATGCGGCTGGTCCAGAGCTGGAAGCTTCCGGGGCCATCGGTGGCGAGCAGGCCCATTTCCCCGAGGATCCGCTTGATCTGTCGGGCCACTGCCGGAGCCGGATCGATGACCTCCACCCCGGACCCGCAAATGCGCTCGATGAGCGGTCTTACAAGGGGATAGTGCGTGCAGGCAAGAACCAGTTCGTCCATTCCTTCGGCGAGCATCGGCTCGAGCCAGGCGCGCAACAGGCGCTCGGTTCCTGGTGTGTCGAGGTCCCCCGCTTCAATGGCTTGGACAAGTCCCGGACAGGGCTGTTCGATGACGCGCACTCCTTGGGCGAACCGCTCGACGACCGAGGCGAAGAGCTCTCCTTGGAACGTGGCCCGTGTGGCGATGACCCCGACGACCTGGCTGCGCGAGCGCTCGGCCGCGGGCTTCACGGCCGGCTCCATGCCGATGAACGGGAAACGCGGGTAGGCTTCGCGCAACTCCTTCAGCGCGGCGGCCGAGGCCGTGTTGCACGCGATCACGATCATCTTGCAGCCCTTTCCCATCAAGGCACGCACGATGCCGGCGCTGAATGCCCGAACCTCACGCAGGCTCCGATCGCCATAGGGGATGTGGGCCGTATCTCCGAAATACAGCAGGCGCTCCGACGGGAGCGCCTGCTGTACCGCTGCGGCCACGGTGAGGCCACCGAGGCCGCTGTCAAAGATGCCGATCGGCGCGCGGGCCACCACGGCTTGCGGGTTCAGGGGGTGGTGATGCCGAGCGACTTCTTCACCAAGGGCAGGATGTCCTCGCCCTTGTCGTAGAACAGCACCATGCCGGTGCTACTATCGAAAATGTAGGTGAAGTTGTTCGTGTTCGCCACTTCCTTGATCGCCTTGTCCGTTCGCTCCACCATGGGTGCCAATAGCTCCTGCTCCTGCTTGGCAAGGTCCTCCTTGGCGTTCTCCTGCGCGGTCTGGATGCGCTGCTCCATCTCCCCGAGTTCACGCTGTGCGGCGTCCTTCTGCGTTTGGGTCATCGCGTCCCAGCCCGCCTGTATCTCGGCGGCCTTGGCCTTGTACTCTTCGGCCATCGCCTTCAGCTTGTCATCGAGCTGCTTGGCGAAGGCCTGCATTTTGGCTTCGGCTTCTTTGCGCTCGGGGAGTGCGAGCATCAACCCTTGTCGGTCGATATGTCCGAGCTTGGTCTGGGCATTGGCCCCGTAGGCGCTTGTCAACAGCACGCAAAGGGCTATCAGGAACTTCTTCATGCATGGGCGCCAAAGCCTGGCGTAGGCATTGTCATGATTGGTGGTGTCCCGTGGTAAGCGGGTGAATGTTCAGTTCTTCGGTTTCACGGGTTGGGCGCCGTCGCCGTTGTCCCGGGCGCCGTCGTTATCGGGGGCCTTCTGCCCATCGTCACGCCCGCCGCCTTTGTCGTCGGGCGAAGGCTCTTCCTCCTCATCGCCGCGCACGTTGCCGGCGTTGCCGCCGCCCGCCTTGCCCGGCTTGATGCCGAGCTTCTTGAGCACAGCGTCGCTCTTGTCCAGTTTGGGATTGGCGAACATCACGTTGTTGCCTGGCCCGCCCGTATCGAAAATGGCCGTGTAGTTGGTGCCCGCCACCTCCGTCACGGCTTGGAAGATCCGGTCTTGGATGGGCTGGATCAGTTCCTGCCGCTTCTTGAAGAGGTCGCCTTCCACACCGAAACGTTTCTTCTGCAGTTCCCGGGCCTCGGTCTCCTTCTTCGCCATCTCATCGAGGCGGGAGGTCTTCATGTCCTCGGTGAGCAGGATGGCTTCGGCGTTGTAGGCATCACGCATGCGCTTGATCTGGTTCCAGCGCTCGTCGATCTCCTTCTGCCAGACACCGCTCTGATGGTCCAGCTCCGCCTGTGCCGCAGCGTAATCAGGCATCTGTTCCAGGATGTACTTCGTGTCCACGAAGGCGATCTTCTGGGCGGACGCGGCCAAGGGCAGCGAGAACGCCAGTGCGAGCAGGTGTCGGAAGAGCGGTCGGGTCATGATAAAAGCCGTCGAAATTAGGCGATCATCGGGTCATAGCTCCCCAAGATCGATGCCAATAGTGAAGTGGAACTGGCTCTTGGCCATGCTGGGCGCATTGGGCACGTCGTCGAAACGCCAGGCGTAGTCAAGCCCCATGGGCCCGAACATGGGCAGGAAAAGCCGTAGACCTATACCGGCGCTGCGGTAAAGACGGAAGGGGTCGTACCGCCTGATGTCGTTCCATGCGTTCGCCCCTTCCACGAACGTGGTGGCGAAGATGGTGGCCGAAGGATTGAGGGAGACCGGGAACCTGATCTCGGCGGTGAATTTGTTCACGTAGAAGCTCCCGGTGCTGGGCGTGAGCGAGAGGTCGTCGTACCCCCGCAGAGCGATGATCTCCCGACCGTCGAGCTGGAAGCCGGTAAGACCGCTGCCCCCCAGATAGAAGCGCTCGAACGGCGAATCCCCTTTGCGCGCCGTGTAGCGCCCCAAGAACCCGAAGCCAGCGCGCGCCATGAAGACGAAGTCGTGTTTGGTCTTGCTGCGGGTCAGCTTGGTGAACCATTGCGTGGTGAACTTCCATTTGTGGAACTCGGCCAGCTTGTACTGTTCGGCCGGCGTCAGGTCCGTGTAGATCACTTCGGGACGGAAGACGGAGAAGGGGGGGGTGGCCTTCACGCTGAGGCTCATCTCCGAACCTTGCGTGATCCAGAAAGGCTCCTGGATGCTGCGGCGGGCGAACCGGGCCTGCAGCGCATAAACGTTGCTCGTACCGTCCGAGAAGGAGAACAGCGCGGAACTGCCCGAACTGGTCGCCCAGTTGTTGAGGCGGTATTGCTGGTAGCTGGCGGTGAGGTTCACGAAGAAGTAGTCGTCAGGCCACTTCAACCGTTTTCCCAAGCCGATCGAGGTGCCGAGAATGCCCAGTTCGGCGAAGGCCGAGGATCCGTCCGAGCGGAGATCCCCGCGACTCGCTCCGTTCGTCTGCCGGGTGTAATAGCCCGAGACGCTGAGCGAGGTGGGTTTGCGACCGCCCAGCCAGGGCTCAACGAACGAAAGGCTGTAGCTCTGGTAGTATTTGCCGTTGGTCTGCGCACGGAGGTTCAGGGTCTGCCCATCGCCCGCGGGCAGCGGGCTCCACGCCTTGCCATCGAAGATCTTGCGCAGGCTGAAGTTGGTGAAGGACAGGCCGAGCGAGAGCAGCAGACGTCCCGCGCCGTAGCCGCCGCTCAACTCCAAGCGGTCGCTCGGTTTCTCCTCGACCGTGTAATTCAGGTCCACCAGGCCGGTCCGGGGATCGGGGGTCGGATTCACTCCCACTTTTTCGGGATCGAAAAAGCCCAGACCGATCAACTGTTGCTGGGAGCGGATCACTTCGCTGCGGTCGAACAGGTCACCGGGCAGCGTCCGGATCTCGCGCCGGATCACGTGGTCGAAGGTCTTGGTATTACCGCTGATCGTTACGTTCCGCACCCTGTACTGGCGGCCCTCGCGGATGCGGATCTCCAGATCGATGCTGTCGCCCTCCACGCGCTCGACCGGATCGGGATAGAAGCTCAGGTAGCCGCGGTCCATGTAGAGCGAACTGATATCGGCCCCGCTCGGATTCTGGTACAATCGCGTTTCAAGCAGCCGCTTGTTGTAGATGTCGCCCTTTTTGATGCGCAGCACGGTTTGCAGCGTGTCGGAGCTGTATTTCGTGTTCCCCACGAAATCGATGTCGCGGAAATAGAACTGGTTCCCTTCGTCGACCCAGATGTCCAGTTGGATCTTCTTCTTGCTCACGAAGCCCATGGTGTCCTTCACCACCGTGGCATTGCGGAACCCCTTCTCGTTGTAGAGCGCCACGATGCCCTGTTGGTCGTCGCGGAAGTCACTGCTTTTGAATTTGCTCGATCCGAACACGTTGTACCAGCGCTTGCGCTTCGTGTTCTTCAGGGCGCGACGCAACCGCGCGCTCTTCACATGCGCATTGCCGTGGAAGAAGATGTCCTTGATCCGCACGCGCGGCCCGGGGTCTACCAGTACGGTGAGCGAGACCTTGTTCTGGTCGGCCGTGTCGGCGACCTGTTTGACCTGCGCGTCGGCCTTCAGGTGCCCCTTGTCCGTGAAATAGCGGCGGATGGTGGAGCGGATGTGCGCGATCAAAGCGTCGTTCACCTGCATACCGCCTTCGAGGCGCAGTTCCTCGCGCAGCTTGTCCCCCTCATTCCGCGAAACCGTGCCCCCGAAACCGTAACCGGCCAGTTGCGGGTTCTCCTGGACAGCGATGTTCAGGAAGATCGTCGTGCCCTGCACCCTGGTCGCTTCGATCCTTACGTCGGTGAACAGGTGCTGGTCCCAGATCGCCTGGATGGCTCGGCCGATGCGCTCGCCGGGAACGGTGATCTTGTCACCCACCTGCAGCCCGCTGAAAAGCTCCACCGCCTTGGTATCACGGGTGACACAACCACTCACGGTGATGCCCCCGATAGTGTACTCCTTCGCGACAGCGTACTCCATGGCGCCGCTGAGGTACTGCGCGTTGGCAAGCACCAACGGCAGCGTGGCGATCACCGTGGAGAACGTGCGCATCAGGCCGCGCAGACCATCCCGCAGGGCCAAGGTCATGCGATGGTGACTTGATCGCCGGTAAGACCGAAGCGCCGTTCGCGGTTCTGGAAATCGAGCACGGCCTGGAAGAAGTGCTCCTTCCTGAAATCGGGCCAGAGCACCGGGGTGAACCAAAGTTCAGCGTACGCTATCTGCCAAAGGAGGAAGTTGCTGATGCGCTGTTCTCCACTGGTGCGGATCATCAACTCCGGATCGGGCATGCCCTTGGTGCTCAGGCGGTCCGCGATCAAGGTCTCGTTCACATCGTGCATCCCGATGCGCCCGTCCTTCACGTCCTGCGCGATGGAACGGGTAGCACGGAGAAGCTCCCAGCGCGCGCTGTAGCTCAAGGCCAGCGTGAGGGTCACCCGGTCGTTGTGGGCGGTCTGCTGGATGGCCTTGAGCAGGGTCGTGCGGCAATAGGGTGGCAAGCTGTCGGTGTCGCCGATGGTGTGCAGCCGCACACCGTTCTCGTGCAGGCTCTCCATCTCGCTCATCAAGGTGTTCACGAGCAGGTCCATCA
>JAGODO010000135.1 GCA_017998165.1 Flavobacteriales bacterium
TCCGCATCCCGGACAAGCACGTTGACGCTGGTGCTTGGTCTGTGCGCGGTGGGATTGTTCATCTTCCTGGTGCTGGCAGTAGCCTTTGGGCTGGAAGGGTTCGTATGCGTGTTCATGGCCATGCCATTACTGCTTTTCGCGTTATTCCTGGGTGCGATCATCGGATACTTCTGCAATCGGACCATCTGGCGCGAACGCATCGAGCATGAAAAGAAAGTGCTGGTCGTTGTCTTCCCTCTATTGCTTCTGCTCGGTGCTGATCGCCTTTCGAGCCTTGGGGAGGAGGAGCGCCCGAACACGACGATCACCAGCACGATCACCCTTCCACAGGAGGCGCAGCGGGTGTTCATGGCGCTCCAGTCCATGGACACGCTCGATGCCGAAAGACCTTGGTTGTTGGAGATCGGCCTGCCGGTGCCGTACAAATGTGTGCTGGAAGGCGAACGAGTGGGGGCGAAGCGCCACTGCCTTTTCCGGAACGGCCATATCACCGCGGAGATCACGCGGTACGAACCCGGTGAACTTCTGAGCATGAGCGTGACGGAGTATGACCTGACGGGGCGTCATTGGTTCCATTTCGGGGATGCGGCCTACACCTTCGAAGAGATGCCGCAAGGCACGCGGGTAACGCGAACGTCCAGCTATCGATCCGAGCTGGGCCCGCGCTGGTATTGGGGTCCGCTGGAGCGCATGGGTATCGAGCAGGAGCACGAGTTCGTGCTTCGCAGCTTGAAGAAGAACCTCGACAGCTAGGCCGACCCCCTGGGCCAGCGCGCCTTGTTCAGAGCTTCGGTCCGGCTCTGCACCTGCAGCTTCTCGTAGATATGCCGGACGTGCGTGCGCACGGTGTTCGTGCTCAGGTTGAGCCGGTCGGCGATCTCCTTCATGCGCAGGCCCTCACTGAGCAGGTCCAGCACCTGCATCTCGCGCTCGCTCAGCTTCTCGCCGTTCACCTCGGTGCGCACCTGGAAGCTGCCCACGACCTTCCGGGCGATGGTCGCGCTCATGGGGGAGCCGCCCGCATGCACCTGATCGATAGCATCGAAAAGTTCTTCGATCGGTGCCCGCTTGATCACATAGCCCGTCGCCCCGGCCTTCAACGCATCGAAGATCTTG
Organism: Flavobacteriales bacterium; assembly: GCA_017998165.1. Lineage (GTDB taxonomy): Bacteria > Bacteroidota > Bacteroidia > Flavobacteriales_F > PHOS-HE28 > PHOS-HE28. Next base: position 1,117 of record JAGODO010000135.1, read on the forward strand.
TCGTCATCCTCGTACACGGTACACATCATCACCTGCACCTCCGGCCACCGCTCTTTGATGGCCTTGGTACACTGGATGCCGCTCATACCGGGCAGGTTGATGTCCATCAGGACCACATCCGGCCGATTTTCCGCTATGGATGTCAGTCCCTGCTCGGCGTCGGAGCACGTCCGGCAATGGAAGCGGCCGCTGGTATTCAGCAGGGTGCTGAGGCTGTTGCGGTACTCATCGTGGTCTTCGATGAGCAGGGTGTTGAGTGGTTTCCCGTTCGCCATCGTCGTGGAGCTTTCGTGCACCGGGAGAGATGGGTGCAAAGTACCCTCGGCCGCGGCACCGTACGTCACCCGTTGGGGTGATGTTCATCCAAGGGAAGGGCGATGACGACCGCGGTGCCGACGGGTTCCTGGCGGTCCATGCGCACGCTGCCGTTCCAGCGTTCCATGCGCTTGCGGATGTTCATCAGGCCCTGGCCGCCACCCTCCAGCATGTGCCGTCCGGATCCATCATCCGTGATGCGCAGCACCAGCGCGCCTTTCACCGTGTGCGCAACAAGGTTCACCGTGCGGGCACCGGCGTGTTCGACGATGTTCTGCAGCACCTCCTTCGCGGCGAGATAGAGGTCGCGGCGCTTGGGGGGGCTCAGATGCACCGGGGTCTTCACGCCTTCTGTGTTCGTGCGGAATTCCAGGTCGTATTGCCGCGCGAGGTCGGCCGCGTACCGGTCGATGAAGGCGATGCTGGCATCCCACCGATCGCTTTTCGGGTCGAGGCTCCAGATGATCTCGTCGATCTTCCGCAGCATTCCGCTGCTGAGCTCTTCGATGCGCTGGAGTTCGGCATGCCCGGGCGTGTCCGGGGTGCCGTTCCGCAGGCCCATGCGCGACAACAACAGCAGGTTGCTCACATCCGCGCTCAGGTCATCGTGGACGTCCGTGGCGATGCGTTGGCGTTCTTCGTCGCGCACATGCTCGTCCTCGAGTGCGCGCACATGTTCGCGCAGCGGGCGCTGGGTCCAGTAGCGCAGCAGCATCATCACCAGAGCGGTGATGCCCACAGCTGTGAAGAGGGGCCACATGGCGGAAAAATAGGACCGCATGGCAGCATCTTCGCGGCCCATGCATCCGCGCGATCTCCGGATCGAAGACTTCACCTACGCCTTGCCGGTGGAGCGCATCGCACAGCATCCGCTGGCTGAACGCGATCGCTCCAAGTTGCTCGTGTACAAGGATGGCCGTATGATCGACGACCGTTCAGGGGCGCTGGCGGACCATCTCCCCGGGAACACGCTGCTCGTAATGAACGACACGCGGGTGGTGAAGGCCCGCATCGTTTTTCGCCGGGCGACGGGAGCGCGCATCGAATGCATGGTGCTGGAGCCGGAAGACGCCATTGCGATGGAAGCGGCCCTGCAGCAGCGTGGCCGCTCGCGTTGGTGGTGCATGGTCGGCAACGCCAAGCGATGGACAGGAGAGAAGCTGACGTTGGAGAGTGGTCGCTCCTTGCTCACCGCCGAACGCAAAGACCAGCGGAACGGCGAACACCTGATCGAGTTCGTTTGGGACGAGGACCGCTCTTTTGTGGAGGTACTGTCCAGACATGGGGACGTGCCATTGCCGCCGTACATGAAGCGCGGGACTGATGCGGATGATCCAGTGCGGTACAACACGGTCTTCGCCGAACGCGATGGCTCCGTGGCGGCACCCACGGCCAGCCTGCATTTCACGCCGGAACTCCTGCGTTCCTTGGATGCGAAGAACATCCGGCGGGCCAAGGTCACCTTGCACGTCGGGGCGGGCACATTTCTTCCTGTAAAAGCTGAACGCATGGAGGGGCACCGCATGCACAGCGAGCAGGTGCGCATTCCCAAAGCGACGGTGGAAGAGCTGTTGGGCGCATTGGGCAGGTCGCTCATTGTTCCAGTGGGCACCACCGCCCTCCGCACCATCGAGAGCCTCTGCTGGTTCGGGGATGATCTGCTTGCGGGTGCCTCCGCGACACACCTGAGCGTTCACCAGTGGCGGCCGTATGAGCAGCCAGCCCGGGATCCCCAGGGATCACTGGAAGCGGTGCGACGCTGGATGGTCGACCGCGACCTGAATGAGGTATCCGGCCATACATCGCTGATGATCGCGCCGGGCTATCGGTTCCGGCTGGCGGATGGACTGGTCACCAACTTCCATCAACCGGGCAGCACGTTGCTTCTGCTCGTGGCGGCCTTCCTGGGCGAGGATTGGCGCAAGGTCTATGACCATGCGCTAGGGAACGAGTACCGCTTCCTGAGCTACGGGGATGGGTCGTTGCTCTGGCGTTCGTGAGCTCAACGGGTGCCGTTCTCCGCAGCGAGGAGGGCGAGTATCAGCACCACGATCGGAATGATCATCGCTGCAATGGCGAACCCGCGTCCCCAGTGATCGTGCTTTCCTGCTGAAATGAGCCCGAGTATGCCGAAGATGAAACCGACGATCGAGAGCAGCAGGCCGGCGAGACCTCCGATGACAACACCGGCGATGGCCAGCACGAAGGCGATCAGGCTGGGTGGATCCACATCCCGCTTGTCGCCCGGGGCGGTTGGGGCGGCGACCGCGTTGGCAGCCGTGCCTTTGTCTTGATGCGGATGATCATCTCGCGCTTCTGAGCGCAACACGAGCGATCCCTTCGCGGTCGGCGCGATCGACTGGTCCGTGGCCGATGCGGATGGTTCCTCCGGGTCATCCGTGCTGCCGGTCACCACGCTTTCATCCTCGGCTCCGATCCCGGAGACCTTCGTGCTGGGGGGAGTACCAGTGGTTGGTCTGACCGCCAGTAAGTGATCTTCGGGCGCGCCAGGCCGTTCGGCCCGATGCCACGCCATCAGCGGCCGCTCCTGATCATCGGTGCGCGCCAAGCGGCCCCATGATCCGCACCCTGCGCAGAGCGAAATGAGCAAGAGCCCCGTGAGCGGTCGGTTCGCCACTGAACAAGTCTAAACAGGAACGCGCATACTTTGGTGCGCGATTCAACGTTCCCTCCGCGCATGCGCCAACTACGCACAGCCGTCGTATTGTCCGGGTTCATCGGGGCGTTCGTCGCCGATGCGCAGTCAGGTGGCGACGCGGCGTTCCGGGTGCTTGATATCCCGAGCTCAGCACGCATCGCCGCCTTGGGTGGGTCGCCGATCGCGGTGGTGGATAATGATCTGAATCTCGGGCTGTTCAACCCGGCGCTGCTGAACGAAGAGATGAAGCGGCAGGTGGCGTTGAGCTATGTGCCCTATCTGGCCGGGATCAACATGGGTTATTCCAGTTACTGCCACCATTTCGACAGCGTAGGGATCACCACGAGCGCGACGATCCAATACATCGATTACGGCCCTTTTCGCCGACGGGATGAAACCGGGGCGGACCAGGGAACCTTCCGGGCGGGGGAGTATGTCGTTCAGCTGGGCGGATCGCGTGCAGTGGACAGTCTTTTCCGGGTTGGCGTGGATCTGAAGTACATCTTCTCCCAGCTCGATACCTACAAGGCCAGTGGCATCGCGGCGGATATCGGCGGCGTTTTCCAGAAAAAAGCGCTGGGGCTCACGCTCGCTGCGACGCTCCGCAACATCGGGATGATGACCAAGACCTACGTGGGGGAAAAGGAAGATCTCCCGTTCCAGGTGCAGTTCGCCGCGTCGTTCAAGTTCAGGCATGCCCCGTTCAGGGTGGGCTTGGGTGTGGACAACCTGCAGCAGTGGGACCTCACGTACACAGATCCCTACCAGGCCGCCCAGGTTGACCCCACCACGGGTGAAGTGGTGGAAGACAAAGTGACCACGGCGGAAAAGGCCCTGTGGCATATCGTCCCGAACGCGGAGGTCATGTTCGGCAAGAATTTCATGCTGCGCTTCGGCTACAACTACAAGCGCCGCCAAGAGCTCAATCTCGCCGAGAAGCCGGGACTCACGGGCATGAGCCTGGGTATCGGGCTGAAGGTGAGCAAGCTGCATCTGAGCTACGGATTCGCGCAGTTCTTCCCAGGCTCCGCCAGCAATACGATCAGCCTGGCCGTGCGCTTCGCGGATTTCAAGAAGGTTGCTGGTTCCTAGTTGTCGGCTGTCTGTTGTCGGTTGTCAGGCTGCCGATGACGCACCTTGAATTCGGCGACCGGACATGTGCGGCGGACCTTTACCCGCGCCGGACAACTGACAACGGACAACCGACAACTGAAGGGCGGGCCGGAAAGCGGGTGCTATCATTGGGGCGTGCGCCGCATCACCATCGCCATCGACGGATTCTCGTCCTGTGGCAAGAGCACCTTGGCCAAGCAGTTGGCGCACCACCTGCACTACACTTACATCGACAGCGGCGCGATGTATCGGGCGGTGGCCCTGTACGCGCTGGAGAACGGATTGGTGAGCAACGACCGCTTGGATGTGGCCAATCTGCTGCGGGTGCTGCCCGGCATACATATCGGCTTCAAACACGATGACAGCACCCAGCGCAGCGAGACCTGGCTCGATGGACGCAATGTGGAGCACCGCATCCGCGAGATGGACGTGAGCCACAACGTGACGCTGGTGAGCCCGGTGCCTGAAGTGCGCGCCAAACTCGTGCAGCTACAACAGCAAATGGGGCAGGGTGGGGGCGTGGTCATGGACGGCCGGGACATCGGGACGGTGGTTTTCCCGCATGCTGAAGTGAAATTCTTCATGACCGCTAGTCCCGAGGTGCGTGCCAACCGCCGCTACATGGAACTCAAGGGCCGTGGCGCGGAAGTGACCTTGGAAAGTGTACTGGCCAACATCGCCCGTCGCGATACCGATGATACCACGCGTGCCGCTGATCCGCTGATCCAAGCACCGGACGCCATCGTGATCGACAACAGCGACCTGACCTCATCCGAGCAGTTCGACATCGCGCTTGGCCATGTGGTGAAGGCGATCGGGGTGGTGACGGAAGCCTGAACAAGCTTCAAGACACAAGACCCAAGGCTCAAGCTTCAAGCAGGCCTCGGCGATACACATCCTCGAATTTCTCCCGCAGGATCGCGATCAACTCGGGCTGCATGTAGGCGTAGATGTCCTCGATGTAGAGGCACACGATCGGCTTCTTTTCGCACAGGTCCGGGAACTTGGAACGGATGCTGTTCCGATGGTGCTTCTCCATCACCACGATGGCATCGGCCCATTCGAGGTGCCATTCTTCCAAGGGAACGGCTGCGTTGCGGTCTGTGCCGGCGGAATCAACGTCGAAGCGCGGGTCGTCCTCGTAGATCTTGTGGGCCGTGGCGCTGCGCATCCGGTTCACGGTGCAGACGAAGAGTATGCGGGATTTCTTGATCAAACTAGTTGGTTCTACCAAGCACGATCGATCGCCCATTTGGATCCGGCTGGTATCTCTTCACCGCGAGAAAGTCTTCGGATGTTCTTGCGCAATGAGAAGCACCAGAAGGGATAGAAGCGGTTCCCACTGCAGAGGGATGAATGAACGTACCGTCGATCGGGCTCTGGCCCAGTGCTGAACTTCTCGATCTCCCTCGCGAATACGAGTTGACGCGTTCCGACCGGTAACAGAGTACCGCAAGCCTGGCCATGCGTACTCGTTCTGATCACTACTCTATCTGTGGTGAGGACACCCTTGTAGACGTGGCCAACTGCAAGCGTGATCTCACGGATGAACGGTTCTTCCGGATCCGACCATGCAACGATCCTCGAACTCCACACGAAACCCTCAAAGACATAGTCAGCGCCAGCGAAATGTGAGGCCAAGCCGAAATCGATACAGCTACAGCCAATGCTGCGCATTGCTACACCCAGTAGTCCGGCAACAAGAGATGCGCGCAGTGTGAACATCAGGCGACGAGTTCATCGACCACTCCGATCGGATCCCTCACCCCCTCAACAAACCCCAGTACCTTCAGCATCACACGGTCCAACAAGGTATCCGGGCAGCTCGCACCGCTGGTAAGGATGATCGTCAGCGGGCGCTTGGCAGGTAGCCAATTCAACGTACGCTCCAGCTTGTGGGCCGGGTAGTTGAAATGCTCGATCTCCTCCGCGCTCAGCAGTTCTTTTTCCCCGTTGATGAAGTAGGTAGGGAACTTATGCTCCAGCAATTCCACAAGGTGACTGGTGTTGCTGCTGTTGTAGCCGCCTACCACGAGCGCTAGGTCGGCTTCCTGCTTCAGCAGTTCATTCGTGGCGTCCTGATTGTCATTCGTGGCGTAGCAGAGGGTATCGCGCGTGTCCGCGAAGTGCTGCCCCGGGTCAAGCCCGGGGTTCGCGGCGGCGTACTTTTTCACCATCACCTGCTTCAAGTGGTCGGCGATGGCCTGTGTTTCCGTGGCGAGCATGGTGGTCTGGTTCACCACGCCGATGCGCGCCAGGTCTTTGGCAGGATCGAAACCGGGTGTGCAACGTGTGCCGAAAAGCTCAGAGAAACGGGAGAGGGGCAACTCACCGAGAATGATGCGGCCCAGTTCTTCCGTTTCGGCCATGTCCTTCACGATCACGGCGGGTGCTCCCGAAGCCGTGTGGCTGAAGGTGGCGCGCGTTTCCTCATGAGCCGCCTTGCCATGGATCACCACGGTGTAGTCCTGCGTGCCGAGCTGGGCACTGCGTTTCCACACCTTCTCCACGAATGGGCAGGTGGTGTTGTGCTTCAGCGGGTCGATGCCGATGGCCTTCAGCTTGGCCTCGGTCTCCAAGGTGGTCCCGAAGGCCGGGATGATCACGATGTCATCCGCGGTCAGTTCATTCCAATCCATGAGCATCTGCCCGTGCGTGTCCTGGATGAACCGCAGGCCATGGCTTTCCAGGTCGGCGTTCACCTCCGGGTTGTGGATCATCTGGCTCAGCAGATAGATCCGTTTGCCCGGGTTCTCCTCCAGGGCCTTGTAGCTGATCTCGATGGCGTTCTCCACCCCGTAACAGAAACCGAAGTGCCGGGCGAAGACGAATCGCACAGGGCCCAGGTCCAGCAGGGTGGGGCTGAGGTCCTTTTTCTTGGGGTCCTGCGTTTTGCGCCAGGCCTTCAGGCGGCCAATGAGGTTGCTGCGGTAATGGGTGGGTATCTCGAAGGAGCGCATCGGGGGCAAAGGTCGCTCGCGTACAGTGTTCCCAGAGCCGACCTTCAGGGCTATCGGGTCTTGATGCATGATCCGAGGATCGTGCCTGCACCTCTGTTTCTGTCCACAGATGGCGCAGATGGCGCAGATAGCGCCTGACGGCGCTTGGAGCGCGCGGACCGCTAGCGGTCCATCTGTGACATCTGCGCCATCTGCGGACACCTGTTCTGCGTGCACTTCCTTGGACCTAGGGGCTGTAGGGGATGGCCCGGAGCCAACCTCCGGGTGATCAGCTATTTCAGCTACATTCGCGGCCCCTTTCGGGAAAGCTCGCATAGCGGTGTAGCGGGCCAACAAAAACAACCTTCCGGTCAACACCGCCTCGGATCGGGATACAAGCAGTCAGTAGAATGTCAGCAGATCAGAACAAGGTCGTCTTCGCCGAACCGCCCGCCGATTTCGATTGGGCGTCGTTGGAAGATGACAAGAAAGGGATCCCGGCCGGTCAGCGGGAATCCATGGAGAAAGC
>JAGODO010000136.1 GCA_017998165.1 Flavobacteriales bacterium
TCGGTTACCTGTGCTCGGCGGTGATCAGCGTCCTGCAGACCGTCAGCATGGCCCAGGCCGTGAAAAGCTATGTGGTCTGGGGGATGGGCACGTTCAGTGCGGTGCGCCCGGACAGGCTGCTGTGGCTGGTGGTGCCCGTGTCGATCGGCATCCTGGCGTGTCTTCTTCTTGTAAAGCGCTTGAACGCTTTGTTGCTCGGGGAGGAGTATGCCGCGAGCATGGGGACCGACGTCCGCACGGTGCGACGGTTGGCCATCCTGACCACTGGGCTGCTCGCCGGGACGATCACGGCGTTCTGCGGACCGGTCGCCTTTCTCGGGCTGGCCACACCACATGTGGCCCGCGGCTTCGTGCGCACCAGTGACCATGCCGTGCTGATGCCGGCCAGCATTCTGCTGGGCTGTGCGCTCGCCTTGGGCTGCGACCTCCTTGTGCGGGTGGCCAGCACGGAAATGGCTTTGCCCCTGAACGCGGTCACCAGTTTGCTCGGTGCGCCGGTGGTGCTGTGGGTGCTGTTGGGCGGAAAACACTGGGCACGCGCATGAGCGACCAGGCCTTGTTGCGCACGGAGCGGCTCTCGATCGGGCACGGTACACGCGCGTTGATGCGGGACATCGGACTCGCCATCGCCCCCGGTGAACTCACTGCGATGCTCGGCGCGAACGGTATCGGCAAGAGCACGTTGCTCAGAACCCTCGCCGGTCTGCTTCCGGCGATAGACGGAGATGTGTTCATCGGCGATCGCTCCATGCGAACGATGAGCACCGCAGAACGCGCGCGTTCGGTGAGCATCGTGCTCACCGGGCGACCTCAAACAGGCATGCTCGATGTCGGATCGCTGGTTTCGCTCGGCCGCCAACCGTGGACGGGGCGATGGGGGACGCTGACGCCGTCGGATGAGGAAGCCGTCGATCGGGCGTTGGAATTGACGGGCGCGGGGCACCTCCGGCACAAGGCGCTCGGCACGTGCAGCGATGGGGAATGCCAGAAGGTGCTGATCGCACGAGCGCTCGCACAGGCAACGCCGGTGCTGTTGCTGGATGAGCCGACCGCTTTTCTGGACCTGCCGAATCGTGCGGGTATCGTTCGGATGTTGCGCGCCATCGCACTGGAGCAGGGCAAGGCGGTGCTGTTCAGCACGCATGACCTGCAACTCGCCCTGGACCTGTGCGACCGCGTGCTGCTGCTGCGGCCGGATGCACCGCTTTGGCAGGGCACACCGGCCGAAGCCATGGCATCGGGCGGATTGGCACAAGCCTTCAGCGGCACCGGCATCCGGTTCGATCAGGCCTCGGGCACACACCGTTTCGATCGGTAGAAAAGAAGAACCCCGGCGAAGGCCGGGGTTCTGGTAGGGGCGACGTTCACGTCGTCCTATTTCTTCAAGGCATCGCGGATCTCCATCAGGAGCTTCTCCTCGTTGGTAGGTCCAGCAGGAGCCGGTGCGGGTTCGGCCTTCTTCATCTTGTTGATGGCCTTGATCACCATGAACATCACGAAGGCGACCACCAGGAATTCAATGGCCACGGTGATGAAGGTCCCATATTTCACGGCAACTTCCGTCACAGCAGGGGTGACCACGGCACCCGAGGCATCCTTCACTTCTGCAACGGCCGGGGTCAATACCTTCTTCATGTCATTGAAGTCGACACCTCCGGTCAATTGGCCTACCAACGGCATTACCATGCCATCGATGAATGAAGAGGTCACCTTGCCGAATGCCCCGCCCATGACGAAGGCCACGGCCATATCGACCAGGTTGCCCTTCATCGCGAACTCCTTGAACTCCTTGAGCATTCCCATGTTTGTGGTGGTTTGTTGGTTGGTTTGCGGTGGTACAGACGATGAATGTAACCGTAGGTCACACATGGAAACGGGTCACAGCGATCGGAACCGGAATCGTTCCACGCGGTCCTTGCCGTTCTCGTTGCCGGTAACGGCCACTTCCCATCCGCTGACACTGTCCTTCACGTAGGTGATGCACTGCGGGAAATCGTGTCCGGGGTTCTCGAAGATGAGCGAATCAGGTCCGGACTCCTGCGCGGTGAAGGGCACCCATTGCCCGTTGTTCTGGCTATCCACGCGAGCGGAATACACCACTTGCCCGTTGACCTCTTCCAATCGCAGGTCCTCGATGAAGACCGTATCGCCCTTGGCCATCACGTACCCGAATCCGCGCAGCGCGGTATCGCCCTCTGCGGTCCACCGCTCGAAGCAGGTGAATTTGGGAGAACTCTTGTCCACCCAAGCTCCGATCAGCGAGCGATAGTCGGCCAGCACATCCTTCGCTGGTTCGGCAGGCAGCTCGGCGGGCTCAGGCGCGGGCATGTGCGGGGCAGGAGCGGTCTCCGTGCATGCACTGGCCAGCAAGAGGAGTGCGATGGGAAAGGCTCTGGTTCTCATGCGGAAGGGTATTGGATGCGTTGGATGGCGGCACGGACCTCATCGGTCACACGGATCTTGTTGGCGCTCGCATAGTCGTACATGACCTGCACGCTGGTTCCTGATGCCACGGCGTCACCCTGCTCATCGGTGATGAGGTAGTCCATGGTGAAGCTCGTATTGCCGACCGCCGTGGCACCCGTGTGTACCGTCAAGCGCTGGGGCCAGGTAACGGGCTTCTTGAAGTCGCACGTAGTGCTGGCGAGGATCACCCCTTTGCCGCTTTCACGGTGCGAGCGCAATACACCGATGCGGTCGAGGTAATGCATGCGCACGCTCTCGAAGTAGCGGAAGTAGACGATGTTGTTCACGTGGCCGAAGAGGTCCTGCTCACCCCACGCGACGGGGACTTCCAGTCGCACTACGAGATGGGCGGCGGGCGTCACGCGGGATCGGGAGCCGCGTCTGCGGGTGGCTCAGGAGCGGGAGCAGGCTCTGGGGCAGTAGGGGGGGCTTCTTGCGGGACTTCCACCGGAGCCGCGCTCTCGGCTTTGGGCGCTACCGGACCACGCATCTCCTGCATGAGCTGACGGTGCTGCTTCTTGAGGCGTTCCACATCCTGCCGGGCCTTCTCGATCTTCTTCTCCATGTCCTTCTTCATGGCCTCGCCACTGGCGCTCTTGAAGTTGAACATGCCCATGTTGCGGTCCATCTGCTTCATCTCCGTCTCGATCTCCTCGATCTTGCGTTTCACGAAACGGGCCTCCTTGTCCAACTGGAATTTCGGATCAGCGCTGGACTTGATCTCCTCCACACGGCCCACGAAGGCCATGCGGCGCTTCTCTTCGGCGTTCAGGCGGAGCAGACCGTACTGCTTGTCCATAGCGGTGCGGTAGCGGTTGGCCATGGCGTCGAACATCTTCGGGCTCACCCGTCCGCTGTTCATCCACCGCGTGCTGAAGGCCTTCAACGTGTCGAGCGTGGCTCCCCGATCGGGCAGGTGCTGGAAGTTCTCCAGTTCGGAAAGCAGTTGTTCCTTCTCTTGTACGTGAACGGCCTGCTCGGCATCGAGCGCATCAAAGTGTGTTTTGCGGTTCTGGAAGAAGGCGTCGCATGATTCGCGGAACTTGTTCCAGAGCTTGTTCTCGTCCCGGGGTCCGGCGCTCCCGGCCTCCTTCCACTGGGCTTGCAGGGCCTTGAGTTTGTCGGCCGTCTGCCTCCAGTCCGTACTGTCCTTCAGTTGGATCGCCTGCTGCAACAGCGCCTGCTTCTTGTCGAAGGCGCCCTTGAACTGGCTCTTCATCTCGCTGAAGAAGGCGTTCTTCTTGTCGAAGAAGGCATTGCAGGCGTTGCGGAATTCCTTCCAGACGCGTTCGTTGTCCTTTTTGGTGGCGAAGCCCACGCTCTTCCAAGCGGTCTGCAGTTCAAGTACCTGGTCGGTGAGGGCCTTCCAATCCTTGGCGCTCTTGGCCTCGGCTTCGGCCACCACGGCGTTTACCTTTTCGATGAGGGCCTGCTTGGCGAACAGGTTGGCATCGTGTTCGGCGCGGCGGGCCCGGTAGTACTCGTTGATGCGATCGTACACCACCCGTGTGGCGTTCCAGAAACCGTCGCGTATCGGCTCCCACTCCTCCTTCACCACCGCACCGATCTGGTGCCACTTCTCCTGGTACTCCTTCACGAGCGCCTCGGCCTCCTTCACGCTCTCCACATGCTGTACCGCCTGCATGTCGGCGATCAGGGCCTGCTTCAAGGCCGTGTTCTTCTTCAGGTCGTGGTCCCGCAGCTCCTTGTAGATGCGGATATGGTAGAAGAACTCATCCCGCAAGTGGCTGTAGTCGCGCTGGAGGTCGCGGTAGTTCTGCTGGGGCACAGGACCGATGGTCTTCCACTTCTCGCCGAGTTCATTGAAGCGCTGGAAGGCGTTGCTGATGTTCTCCTCGGAGGTGATCATCGCCTTGAGCTCATCCATGATGGCGGTCTTGGCGGCGAGGTTGTCGGTCTCCTGCTTCTGTCGCTGGCGGCGGAGGTCGTTCACCTTCGTGTTGAAGGCGTCGAGCAACTGTTTGAACTTCTTGTCCTCTTCGTCCAACAAGGGGGCGCTCTCGATGGGCTGGGCAGGAAGCTCCGGTGCGGGAGCGCTCCCTTCCGAACCGGCTTCCACGGCCACGGCGGCTTCCTGGGGCGCTTCTTGCTGGGTTGCGGCCACCAGGGCCTCATAGGATTCTTTCAGCGCGTCCACATGCTCCTGCACATGTTCCACGTCCGGGTTCTGGAGGAGGGCCTCCATGCGCTCGATGAGCTCAGCTTTCGTTGACATCAGATCCTTGCGCGGCGCAGGCAAAAAGGCCGCATGGCCAAAGATAGAAGGCCACTCCGCATTCGGCACGTTCACCCCCTGGCCCGATACGCCGAGGTAACACATTCGGGAGGACGGGACACGCTGGGCTCAAACGGCCAGCCCGACGACGCAAATGTCGTCGACCTGCTCATTCTCGCCTTTCCATTCGAGGAAGGCTTTTTCAAGGACCACCGCCTGTTCCGCGAGGGGGAGGTGCTGGTTGTTCGCCAGCATCTCATTGAACCGGGCGCTCATGAACTTCTTGCGATCGGGTCCACCGAACTGGTCCACGTAGCCATCGCTGAAGAGGTACAACCGGTCACCCTCGTGGTAGGCCACGCGGTGTACCGTGAACTTCCGGTGATCACCATGCTGGGAGCCGCCGACGGGTTGCCGATCGCCGTTGATCACGGTGAGTTGCCCATCGTGCATCCAGTACAGCGGGCGGAAAGCACCGGCGAAGAGGAGTTCACGCTGTTTGCGGTCGATCCGGCACAAGGCCACGTCCATGCCATCTCCGGCACCGTTGCGCTGACCGCTTTGGTTCAGGGCCCGCACCATGCGTTCGCTCAACAGGCCGAGCAATTCCGCCGGATCCTTGTGCGGATGTTGCACCACCAGTTCGTTGAGCAAGGAGCAACCGATGGCTGCCATCATCGCGCCGGGCAATCCATGTCCCGTGCAATCCGCCGCGGCCACGATGCACACATCCTCGCTCAGGCGGTGGTACCAGTGGAAATCGCCGCTCACCACGTCTTTCGGACGGTTGAGGACGAAGTGCTCGACGAACATCTCGCGCAACTGCTCCGGCCGGGGAACGAGCGCTCCCTGGATCTTGCCGGCGTAGGCGATGCTGTCCGTGATGCCTTCATGGCGCTGCTGCCAGTGGTCGCGGGCGGCTTCCTCGCGCCCCACCATGCGCCCGACGCTGCGCACGAGGAACAGGCCGATGAGCACGAAGGCCACGGCGCAAAGGGCGATGTTGCGCCAGAGGCGGCCGTTCGCCACCGATACCAGGGCGCCCAGCGGTGAGCTGGTGTATACCACGCCCACGATCTTGCCGCGGCTGTCACGAACAGCATCGAAAGCGGCGATCTCGTCGCCCCACACCCCGCGCTGCGCATCCACACGGCCCGCATTCAGGTAGTCGACCATGGACGACGTGGAGGCCCGGTCGAACCGGTCGCGCAGCATCGGCTTCCTGTCCGATGTGACCACCACCTGCAGTTCCGCTTTGCGCGCATCATAGGCGAGAACGAACAAGGGTTCTTCGAGGCCGTTCGCTTCAGCGGCCTTTTTGAGGTTCTCGTGCAGCACGTAGTACCACGCGTCCTGCGTGGTGTTGATCAGCATGCCCCGCGAGTCGTACCGTTCCAACAGCCGGGCTACACGCCCGCCGTCCAATTGGGCGCCCAGCGTACCGGTGACGCCACCCATGCGTGCGAAGGCCTGCGACTTCAGAGAGCCCAACTGGCCATTATGGAGCCATGCGATCAGGGTCACGCTCAGCACCAGCAGCGTGCCGTAGAGCGTGAAAAGCACCTTGCGGCGGGTGGTCTTCGGGGCTTCGAAAGAAAGGGCGCGCACGGTTGGGCCGGTTCGGCACGCGTTCCTACGTGGAAACCGGTGGTTCTGTTCCCGTACGGCCCGGACGGGAACCTCTGATCAGCACCCCGAGTGACGCACTTGTGGCCCTGCGAGCGTGGGAGGCGACGCGGAGCACTGGCTTATGTTTGTCGTAACCCTGAGTTCACCTGTGGAAAAGCCTTTCTACCGCGCCTTTGTTGCTCCGCTTCCGGTCATCCTCTGCCATGCCCTGCTCAGTGCCCAATGCTGCGAGCACCACTTGGCGATGCACGATTCCTATGGGGATGGATGGAACGGCGGCCACATCGAGGTTCTCGTCAACGGGTCCTCGGTCGGTGTTTTCGCCGCGACGGGTTACATGAGCAGCCAGGTCTTCACGGCCTGCACGGGCGATCAGATCGAGCTGCAGTACACGGCGGCGGATTATGAGAACGAGAACACCTACCAGTTCTTCGGCACGAACGGGGATGTGATCTTCGCCGATGGTCCCGAACCGGAGGTCGGCGCGGTGTCGACCACCACCGCTGATTGCGGCGTTTCACCGATGCCGGGGCGAGCACCTTGCAGCGCGCTGCCCATCGATACGTTGGTCTGCCTGGACGTGGACAACAGTGGTGTGGCCGGTACCGGCATGGATCCCGGCTGCGCGAACTACCTGGGGGGCGACCTCTGGTACGCCATGGAGATACCGCCATCGGGCAATGTTTCGGTGGGGACGGCCGAGGCGGGAGGCCTGAACGATACCGGTGTTTCGCTCTGGACAGGCGCCGGGTGCTTCGAGCTTACGCAACGGGCGTGCGATGATGATGGCGGCAACGGCTACTATTCGCTGACCACGGCCTACGATCTGCCGCCCGGGGAAATGCTGTACATCCAGGTATTCGGGTATGGTGGGGCGCAGGGGGCGTTCCAGCTCTGTGCCACCGATCTGGGCACCGTGGTGCTCGATAGTTCGGAACTGCCCATCGTGCTCATCAATACGCTCGGTCAGGACATCCCGTATGACGGGAAGGTGGATGCGCTCATGGAAATGAAGTACAATGGACCGGGTACCATCACCCATGTGTCCGACCCCAGCAACCAGTACAGCGGACATATCGGCATCGGCATCCGCGGCGCGACATCCGCAGGCTATCCGCAGGAACCGTATTCACTGGAGACCCGCGATGACACGGGCGCGAACAACAACATCTCGCTGCTCGGCATGCCCGAGGAGAATGATTGGGTGCTCCTGTCGAACTACAACGACCGGTCGCTCATCCGCAATGAGCTGGCGTTCCACCTGGCGCGCGCCATGGGCGAATACGCACCGCGCACCCACCTGTGCGAGGTGCTTCTGGACAGCAGCTATGCGGGCATCTACGTATTCGGTGAAAAGATCAAACGGGATGCGGGAAGGGTGGACATCGCCAGGCTGACAGGGGATGAGAACACGGGCGACGATGTTACGGGGGGCTACATCCTGCAACAGAACTACTGGAACGCCCAGAACAGCTTCCAATCGAACTGGTCGCCCATCGACCACCCGGACTTCGATGTCCACTTCGTGTACGAGTATCCGGAACCCGACTCCGTCACCGGTGCGCAACGCGACTACATCGCGGCGTACGTGGACAGCCTGGAAACGGCCTTGTACGCAACTGATTTCGATGATCCGACCGCAGGCTACCGGAAGTACCTCGATGTCCCTTCCTTCATCAACTATTTCCTCGTCAACGAGATCTCGCGCAACAACGATGGGTTCAAGAAGAGCGTGTTCTTCCACAAGGACAAATACAGCAACGGCGGCAAGATGAAGGCAGGTCCGGTGTGGGACTTCGACTGGGCGTGGAAGAACCTGTGGGGATGCGACATCTTCGACAACATCGATGGCAGCGGCTGGGCCCACCACATCAATGACTGCCCCACGGACAACTATTCCGCCGGGTGGTACATCCGGTTGTTGCAGGACAGCACGTTCAGGAACGAATTGCGATGCGTGTACGAGGAGCAACGCGAGGGAACACTGTCGAACGCGAGCATCTCCGCCTACATCGACAGCGTGGGTGCCGTCGTGCAGAACGCCCAGGCCCGTCACTTCCAGAAATGGCCTGTGCTGGGCATCAGCGGGCCGGCGCCCGAAGTGCTCGCTTGCGCGGCGACCTACGCGGCCGAACTCGATACCCTGAAGAACTGGATCGGCACCCGGCTCGCCTGGCTGGATGCGAACATCCCGGGGAACTGCGTGAACACGGC
>JAGODO010000138.1 GCA_017998165.1 Flavobacteriales bacterium
GGTGCGGATGGTGTCATACACGGCGCGCGCGTAGTCGTTGTCGCGCACGTCATGCAGGTAGCCGTTGGTAATGAGCAGGTCCTTCCAGCCGTCGTTGTCGAGGTCGCAGAACAACGGGGCCCAGCTCCAGTCGGTGCGCGCCACGCCGGCGAGCTGGCCCACCTCGCTCCAGGTGCCGTTGCCGTTGTTCAGCTGGAGCGTGTTCACCATGTACTGGAAGAAGTAGCCGCCATTCACCAGGGCCCAGAACTTCTGCGGGTTCATGCTGGCCATGTTGGTCTTGTTCCGCAGGTGGTCGTCGGCGGTCATGTCCAGTGTGATGATGTCGGGCAGCGCGTCGTTGTTGTAGTCCGCCACATCGCAGCCCATGCCGAAGTTGCTCATGTGGCGCAGGCGGTACTGGCTCTGCTCACCGAAAGTGCCGTCCTTCCTGTTCACGTACATCAGGTCCGGCGCGTCGAAGTCGTTCGCCGTATAGAGGTCGGGCCAGCCGTCCTGGTCCAGGTCGCTTACGCTCAGGCCCAGGGTATAGTCGAAGTTCTCGAGGTGCGCCTCGTACGTGGCGTCGCTGAAATGTCCGCCGTCGTTGCGGAAGTAGCGGTCCGTCGGCGCGCGTTTCTCGTCCACGGCCTTCTTCGCCGTGAAGTTGGACAGCCCCTTCATGCGGGTGGTCGGGTGGTTGATCACATGCAGGTCGAGATCGCCATCGCGGTCGGCGTCGAAGAAGGCGGCCTGCGTGCTGTGGGAGGTATCGGCCACGCCCATTTCCTGCGCGCGCTCGGTGAAGGTGCCGTCGCCGTTGTTCAGGTAGAGCAGGTTCGCCGTGAGCGCGTGATCTTTGGTGACGCCGCTGCGGCACACGTAGATGTCCAGGTTCCCGTCCGCGTTCACGTCGGCCATGGTCACGCCGGTGCGCCAGCCTTCCTTCGCCTTCGCGCCGATGGCGTTCTCCGTGATGTCCTCGAACTTGAGCCCACCGAGGTTGCGGTAGAGTTTGTCGCTCACCTGGTTGCCGGTGAAGTAGATGTCCGACAGCCCATCGTTGTCGATGTCGCCCACGGCCACACCGCCGCCGTTGTAGGCGTACACATACGTGAAGTAGTTCAGGTCCGGCGATTCGGTGATCGTATTGTTGAACGCGATGCCGCTCTGCTCGGTGGGTACTGGGGAGAGCAATGGGCCCTTGGCCGCATTGGCAGGGGTCACGGTCTGGTCCGTCTTCGGGTCATCACCGCAGGCGGCCAACAGGAAGGCGCAGGGCAGGAGTACGAGGAGGGAACGCTGCATGGATGCACGGAATGGCGGAGAGCAAAGTAAGCGTGGGGCCGGCCCGGACCATTCGCCGCCTACTTCACGACCTCATCCCACAGCTCGATCTCGTTCTCGTTGTTCACGCTGATGCGGGGGATGTCATCATACATGGTGACCTTGCCGGTGACGCAGACCTTCTTGTGTACCAGATAGGTCACGGGGTCGTAGTGGAAGTTGGGCCCGTTGTAGTCCCAGATGGTGGCGTAGAAATCCTGGTTGGGGTGTACGCGGTCCAGGTTGAGGTACACGGCGTTGGCCTTCTGGGTGCGGCGGGTGCTCACCACGGTCCCACAGATGGTGGCGGTCTGCCCGATGTGGTACTTGGCCTGGGTGGTGTTGAATCGCCCGCCGGGTAAGGGAGCCTTGATCGGTGGCACGTCGCCCGCGCCGGGATCGCCGCCCGTCATCCAGGGTTTCACATCATCCATGGCTTCGATGGAAGTCTCCGTGGCGTCATCCAATGCGGGGAACAGATCGAGCCCGGTGAGTTTTTCCACGCTATCGATGGACACGGCATAGCTCAACAGGTTCTTCTCGGCCGGCCCGTTCTTCATCACGAAGGCGATGCCCTTCTTGTCCGGCCCATCGAGGTCGGCGAAGGCCTTGAAGCAGTAGACCGGGATCATCACCTTTTCGATCGTGCTGGGCGTGTTCAATGTGGGCAGCCCTTCGGCGATCACAGGACCGGTCACGATGAAGACCTTCTCCTGCGCGTAGTGTACGTACCGCCGTCCCCAGTCCTCGAGGTCGGCCCATGCTTCGCGGTTCATCTCGGCCTTCTGCGGTGAAATGTTGCTGTACAGGTAGGTGGCCTCGAGCGCCTTCTGGCTCCAGCGCATGTCGGCGCTCGGCACCATGTGCCCGCGGTCATAACCGCTGTTCCAGTATTCATTGAAGAGGTCGGTGTGCCCCTTCACATCGGGGTCCGGTTTGAAGGTGTCGATACGCGCGAGGTTGCCCTTCATGATGTCCGGCAGCACGATGTGCGCGGTCCACTTCGGCACATGGTGCGTCTCGTCCCATACCAGCGAGTGGCCCGGGTGTGCGGTGACGACGTCCCCTGACGCGAGCGCGGGCAGGCCCTGCGCGGCGAGGTCGCGTTGCATGATGGAGAGTTTCGCATCCTCGATCGGTCCCATCAGCGCCTTCTCCTGCGCTTCGAGTTGCTCGAGCTGGACTTGCAGTTCCTTCAATCGGGAATCCGGATCGTGTTGCGCGTGCGCGAACAGAAGTTGGCAAAGGGCGACAGG
This sequence comes from Flavobacteriales bacterium, assembly GCA_017998165.1. GTDB lineage: Bacteria > Bacteroidota > Bacteroidia > Flavobacteriales_F > PHOS-HE28 > PHOS-HE28. The sequence continues at coordinate 2,562 of JAGODO010000138.1, forward strand.
AAAAAGAGCGGCGCGGAGGGTCATCGGATGGCGAAAGTAGTCGGCGGTCAGCGTCACGCGCGGGCGTTCGCGATCAGTTTGGCGAGGTCCTGCAGGGCCTGTTCCAAGAGGTCGGCGGTCGGAACCGTGCTCCCGGTATTGAAGCTCACAGCTTGGGCCTTGTGCCTTGGAGCTTCTCTTGTCCGATCGTTCAGCGCGCGCTCCAGGTCCATCCTGTCCTGCGGTTGCACGAAGAACCGCCCCGTCCGCGCGTGCAGTTCGCCGAGGTATTCCTGTTCTTCCTGTCCCGGCGTGGGGATCACCACCGCTGAACGGCCGATGCGGGCGAGGTCCATGAGCGTGGTGTAACCGGTCCGGCTCACGATCAGTTCGGCTTGCAGAAGTGCGCCGGTGAGCGCGTCGCCGCCGAGGTGGCTCAAGCGCCTCACATTCCCGATCGTTTCGTCCAGCGCAGGCTCTGGTTTTCCACGTACGAGCAGGTGGCGGCCTTCGATGCTCGGGAGTTGCCTCATCAGCTCTTCTTCCAGCAACGTGCGTTGCGGTTCAGGCCCGCTGATCACGCACACGATGCGGTACTTATCCTTGGGTGCGATGGCCTTCGCGGGATCCATGCGGCTGATGGGCCCGATGTACCGAGCGTTGTGCGGGACATTCCTCCCGTGCGACAGTTCCCCGGCGAGTCCGGGTTCCTGCGCGTCATCGGGGATCCAGCAGCGATCGAAGCGTGCCACCGAGCGCAGGTTGATGCGCCGCAGCACACCTTGTGCGAACGGCGTGAACGGGAAAAGCTGGTGCGTGATGATCACGCTCGGCAGGCCTTCCGCGCGGATGCCGAAGCGCTGGTCGCTGATCACGGCGTCGAGCTGGAGTTGCCGCCGCAGGTTGAGGAAGAGGTGATGCTCTTCGCGCACGCTCCGCAGCATCGCGGGGAATTGCGCGGCCATCGCCCAGGTCTGCGACGCGCCCTTCGCGTAGCGCACCTCCACACCGGGGACGCGCACGTGCGGTAGCTCCGGGAAGGCATCGCGCAACAGGGCCAGCGGTCCCTTGTCGGCTCCGATCACCGGCCGGGCGTCCAGTTCACACAGGCGTCGGATGATGGGGATGCAACGCGTGCTGTGTCCAAGCCCCCAATCGAGTGGCGTAATGAGGATGCGGGCTCCGGAGAACATGCTTCGTTCGCCGTAGCTCATAGCGAAGGCGGATGGCGAAGGTCGGGAGCGCATCTTTGCCGCTGTTCCGGTGGCAGGGGCTGTAGCTTCTGGTTGTTGTCGGTTGTCGGTTGTCCGGCGCGGCGGTAGCGGCATTCATGAGTCTCCGCCACGGAAGTATCCATCGGCAGCCAGACAACCAACAACCGTCAACCGACAACCGGATCCATGGGCCACGGCAAACTCGGACGCTTCGCGGAGAACGCCACGTTCGCGCACGTGCTGCAACCGACGTTCGAGGAGGTGACCAGCGGCGCGTTCGCGATGAAGGGCAAGTGGAACAGCGATTTCTTCCACCGTGATGCACCCCTTGTCCTGGAGCTGGGCTGCGGCAAGGGCGAATACACCACGGGTCTGGCGCAACTGCGGCCGGAGCGCAATTACATCGGGGTGGACATCAAGGGTGCTCGGATCTGGCGCGGCGCGAAGACGGTCCAAGAGCTCGGCCTCACCAACGTCGGCTTCCTGCGCACACACGTGGACCACCTGTTGAAGGTCTTCGGGCCGGGGGAGGTGAGCGAGATCTGGCTCACCTTCAGCGACCCCCAGCTGGGCAAGGACCGCAAGAAGCTGACTTCGCCCTTGTTCCTGGAGCGCTATCGAGAGGTACTCGTGCCCGGGGGCATCGTCAACCTGAAGACGGACAGCCCGGAGCTCTACGACTACACAATGGAACGCTTGGCGGAATTCAAGCTGCCCCTGTACGAGAAGAGTGATGACGTGTACGGAGAGCTCGTGCCAAGGCTGGCGCCCGACCTTCAGGCCGTCCTGAACATCCGGACCTTCTACGAGTCGATGTGGCTCGGTGAAGGGAAACGGATCCACTATTGCCGGTTCGGGATAGGGTAGAGGCAGCGCGGGGAGGTTGTTCAGGGTCTACCTTTCACCTGACCAATTCCGGCCATGAACGCGCTTCGTGCTTTTCTGTTTTCGTCGTTTGCGTTCGGAGCGAGTGGCCTGTGGGCGCAGGAGTACATCCCTTTCCCGGAGTCCAACGCCTCATGGACAGTGGGCTTGGGCGAGTCCTACTGCTTCGAGATCGATCCGACCTCATCGCAGGTCTATCGGTACGAGACCCAAGGTGATACAACGATCAACGACCAAGGTTATCACAAGCTGGTGGTGACCGCGTACTGTGCGGAGTGTTGTGTGCCGGCTTTCCGCGTCGGTTATGCCGGTGCATTCAGGAATGACACGGCAGAAAGGACGGTGATGATGGTGTTGCCGGACAGTACGTACGAGGTGGTGTTGTACGACTTCGGCGCAAGCATCGGCGATACGATGGATTTTGACTACAGCCAGCAGTCGTGGTGTGGGCCTTACGGGCTACAGAGCATCGACTCGGTGTGGATAGTGGACACCTATCGGCGGCGATTCACATGGAGCACCCAAGGCTGTTGGTGGAATGTCGCTATCGAAGGGGTGGGCAGTATGAACGGTCTGTTGGAATGGAGCGCGTCGAACATGGAATATGGTGGGCAGCTACTATGCCAGAAGGTCGATGGAACGGTCGTATATGAGGAAATGGGGTCTGGTGGCTGTTTGGTCGAACCGATGGCTGCACCGAACGTCGTAGGTACAGACCACCGGTTCGTTCTGAGCGTTCAGAACGGCACTGTCCAGACCCGGTTCAGCGATGGGGTCTTGTTGGACGGCTTTATAGAGATCCATGATGCATTCGGGCGCCTGATGAACTCGCTTGCTATTGTATCCAGACCTACGGCCACCATCCCATTGTCCCATAGCGCGGCAGGGGTCTATTTCATACGCTACACGGCCTCTTCCACCAGGCGCTACGCCTCAAAATTGTCGTGGCCTTGAAAATGGCCCCGGTGTCCTGACCGGTCCTGCCCCCGGCCCAACCGCTGCACAGCCCGCCCCTGTTGCACCGATCCCGGATCCCCCTACCTTCGCCCCGCTTTGATCCGAGGGGTTCTTTGGCGAGAACAAGCAGGAAACGGGCAAAAACCTAAAACTCACTCAGTCAGTCGAACTCATGAACATTTACGTCGCCAACATCGCGTACAGCGCGAAGGACCAGGATCTCCGCGAACTTTTCGAAGCTTTCGGTGAAGTGACCTCGGCCAAGATCATCATGGACAAAGCCACCAACCGTAGCCGCGGCTTCGGATTCGTGGAGATGTCCGACGACACCGCCGGCAAGGCGGCGATCGAAGGCACCAACGGGAAGGGCTTCCATGGCCGCGACCTGGTGGTGAACGAAGCGCGTCCGCGCACCGAAGGCGGTGGCGGGGACCGTGGTGGATTCCGCAGCGGCGGTGGTGGCGGTGATCGTGGCGGCTACCGCGGAGGCGGTGGCGGAGACCGCGGTGGATATGGCGGCGGTGGTGGCGGTGGCCGCGACCGTGGCGATCGCGGTGGATACCGTCGCGACGAGTACTAGGACCAAGCAACCTCAAGGAAACCCCCGGCCTGTCCGGGGGTTTCTTCTTTCCGGCCGGTCTTCCGCCCGAGAACGTGAATAGGATCGAACGCGTCGGCCGGGATCGAACCCTCGTCCGGTCCGTCAGTCGATGGGCGTGTTTCATCCGCTACGCCATGAACGCCCCCGAGGCGGCGCCTAGTTTTACCGTCCATGCCCGAGCAGTTTCCGCGTTCCGTCCTCCTGCTCCTCCTGTTGGGGGTCTTCACGTTCATGGCATCGGCGCAGCGCCCCGGTGGCGCGGGATCGCGCCCTATGGTGCGGGTGTACGGCCGGGTGATCGATGCCTCCACGAAGAAGGGCGTTGAGTTCGCCACGGTGAACCTGCTCGCCGCAGTGAAGGACAGCACGGTGAGCGGGGCGTTGGCCGAGGAGAACGGCGACTTCGCGATGGACGCTGTGCCCGCTGGTGCCTACCGGCTGCGTATCGCTTCGTTGGGTTACACCACCTTGGAAAAGCAGGTAACGGTAGCGGCGGGCAATGCCGAGCAGGACTTGGGCAACCTGGTGTTCGAGCCGACCGCAACCACTTTGAAGCCGGCGGAAGTGACGGCCGAGCGCGCGCAATCGCAGTTGCAGGTCGATCGTCGCGTGTACAATGTGGACAAGGACCTGAACGTGCGCGGCGGCAACGGGCTCGACGTGATGAAGAACGTCCCTGGCCTCAGCGTGGATGCCGATGACAATGTGCAGCTGCGCAACGGCAGCCCGCAGATCATGGTGGACGGGCGGCCCTCGGCGCTCACCTTGGAACAGATCCCGGCGGACGAGATCGAGCGCGTGGAGGTGATCACCAATCCGGGCGTCTCCTTCGATGCGAGCAGCAGCGGCGGCATCATCAACGTGGTGCTGAAGAAGAGCACTCGGCCCGGCTATACCGGGCAGGTGCAGGCGAACGCGGGCACCAACGGGCGCATGGGCGGCAACGCGAACCTGAACGTGAAGGACGGCCGTTGGGCGTGGAACATCAGCGGGAACGTCAACGTGAACGACAACACGACGACGAGCAAGGCGCTGCGCGACAGCTATACCGAGGGGCTCCTCTCCGAGGCGTTCCGGCAGAGCGGTAATTCGCGGAACAAACGCACCCACTTCGGTGGGCGCCTGGGCGCGGAAGTGCGGGTGAGCAACCGGAGCACGGTCACGTTCAGCGGGAACCTGCGCGGTCGGTCCTACAACAGCGATGATGACCTCGATTGGACCGAGCGCGATGCGGCCGGAACGTTGACGGGAAGCGGGGGGCAGTTGAACGACGGCTCGAACGAGGGGATCGACATGAGCGCCCAGGCCGGGGTCAAGCACAAGTCACCGGTGGAGGGCCGCGAATGGACCACGGACCTCACGTACAACCGGAATCGGCGGGACAGCCGCTCAGGTTTCACCACCACGACCTTTGGCAGCGATGGCGGCAGCGTTCCCGGCGGAGTGCGTGTCCAGACCAGCTCGGGCCGAACGGAGGGCGACCAGTTCACTTGGCAGTTCGACCGTCAGGACCCGCGCAACGAACGCACCAAGTTCGACTACGGACTGCGCAGCAACGTGCGCATGGAGCGCAGCGTCCTGGATGTGATCGTCGCCACCGATACGAGCGCCGCGCAGACCGAGCCCGACCTGAGCAACGACTACCGCATCACCGACGTGGTGAACGCGGCCTATTTCAACTGGACGCACAAGCTCAATGCGAACTGGGGCGTGCAGGCCGGCCTGCGTGCGGAGCAGACCTGGTTCGAGGCTGATGTGCGTGGGCCCGAGGACGGCCGTAGGAACACTTTCACTTACAGATACCCCAGCGGCACGGACGACCTAGCCCGCGCGCTGTTCCCGGCCCTGTACTTCAGCCGCAAATGGGAGGGCTCACGCGAGTTCCAGATCAACGTCTCGCGCAAGATCAACCGGCCGAACTTCTTCCAGGTGATGCCCTTCATCATGTTCAGCGACTCGCGCAATATCCGCCTGGGCAATCCCGCGCTCGCACCCGAGTTCATCAGCTTGGCGGAGGTGAACCACCTCCTGCCGTTCAAGAAGAACCCGCGCAGCAACTGGCTCACCTCGGTCTTCCTCCGCCATACGGACAATGTGATCACCAGCTACGCGTATCCACTCGCCGAGAACAACGACATCCTCGTGAACTCCTGGATCAACGGTGACGAGAGTATCACCTATGGCTGGGAGAACACGGTGAAACTGGAACTCACCAAGACCGCGCAGATCACGCTCGGCGGAACCGTGCAGCACGTGGAGATCGGTGCCGGTGCCCTGCGCAAGAGCGGGTGGATGGCCAACGCGAAGGCCAACTTCAACATGCGCCTTCCGAAGGATTGGAG
>JAGODO010000137.1 GCA_017998165.1 Flavobacteriales bacterium
CTCGCTGCTCGAAGATCACGTACCCGAAATTCAGGCTGAAGACCCAAGGCTCGGCGAGTCCATCGATGTAGCTGGTGTTGAACCAGACAGGTCCGAGGGGGCTTTGCCAGATCAATGAGCCGCTGCCGATGAAGGAGCGGTCGCTGATGGCCGTTCCCGCCGCCGCCTCATCATTGTTCGTGCGCTTGATCGCCTTGTACGGCTGGAACGCGTAGGCTTCGAGACGGAGATCGAATTTGTTCTTCGCTACGGCGATGATGGCGCGCGCGCCCCCGGCGAGGTATTGCTGCGCCCGGAAGTTGTCGAGGAAGTAGGTGCGGCTTTCCGGGGTGGGTTGGAACACGGGTGATCGCAGCACCGAGGCCGTGTAGTTCTGGAAAAAATCCTGCGTGCTGTAAACGCCTTCCGCCATGAACCCGAACCGGATCCGTTTCCGCGGAAGGAAATACTTGTCCAGCGTGACCTTGGCCGTGAACCACTCGTGGTGCCTGGTCAATGGCAGCCGATCGACCACGGTGGTGCCGGGCACCGTCCTTTCCTCGCCGTTCACGTAGCGCAGTTCGGCGCGCAGGAGTTCCCCCGAATTGGGGTGCTGTTTGCGGTTCAAACTGTTGCGCTCCAGCACCACCGCCCCCGTCCCTTGGTAGAAGTCAGTGACGTCGGCCGTGTCCTTGTTCCCGAAGTCCTCGGTCTGGTAGTACTCGTCCGTGGTCTGCGTGTACTTCGCGTCGATCCGCAGCAGGCCCTTGTTCCCCATGGCCATGCCCGCGTTCGCCCCGGCCCACCATTCGCGATTGACGATATAGGCGGGCTTCACCTCCTGGAAGAAGTTGTTGAACCCGCTGAACCAGTCCCAGCGGTGCAACGTGAACGCGGGCTCGAGGTAGATCGGCCTACGGGAGCTCAGGTCCATGCGCAACTTGACCTGTCCGGCGGCATAGAAGCGCCCGAAATAGGCCGAGCCGTCCAAGTAGGAGCTTGTCCGACCGAAGAACTTGTACCGCAGGCCGAGCATGCCTGTATTCACGGGTCGCGTACTGAAGATCCCACCGAAGCGCGTCTCCACGCGCTTCTCACGTTTCACGAGTATGTTCAGGTCGTAGTCCCCGCGTTCAGGCACATGCGTGGCGCGAGGGAAGAGGTCGGCGATGTTCTGATCGGCGTACAAGCGGAAGTAGCGGGCTTTCAGCTCACCCGCCGACACGCGGTCCGCGCCTTTGTTCAATACGTTCTCGCAATAGGTGGTCTGCTTCGGGGAAAGACCTTCGATGGTGATCTTCCCGAACGCTGGCACGGACAGCCGTTCCCGGAATCCGGCACGGCGTGCTTGCAGCTCGCGATGTGGTACCCGCCGTGCGATGCTTTCCTTGATCTCCGGCATGCGCTCCAAGGCCGCCCTATAGCCATCGGCCACGGCCTGTTCCGCGGTGGTGAAGTCGAACAGCGTGGTCGCCGTCTTCGGCTCGATGATCAGGCCCGGCTCGCAGGGAACGCTGTAATTCGTTTTGTCCATCATCATCGCGCGCAGCTGGCTCATCAGGTCGTCCTCGCTGGGCGGTGCGGCATTGAAGGCCACGTTGCTGCCGATGATGAAGTCCGGCATGAACTCCGCGTACATCACGTCGCTGGGGAAGTTGTTGTACATGCCGCCGTCCATCATCAGATGGTCGTTCACCTTGATCGGTTTGAAATAGAACGGATAGCTCATGCTGGCGCGCACGGCGAGCGCGAGGTCGCCTTTGGAGAAGACCACGGGCCGTTGCGCCGTGAGGTCGCTGGCCACGCAGCGGTACGGCACGAACAAGCTGTCCATGTCATACCCGCTCAGGGCCGAAGTACTGCTGAAACCGATCATTTGCGACCAATCCGTAAGGACTGGCGATCGCAGGTTGGTGGGCAGCGAGGCTTGTATCGTGGTGTCGAGGGCGAAACGGAGGGTCAGGAAGGAGGCGTCCGGGGCATCCTGCTTGAAGTGGTACAGGTATTTGTCCTCCACTCCGCCTATGGCCATCAACTGGTAGAGGTCGGTCCTGAAGAGCGAGTCCATCTCCCAAGGGGACAGCCCGGCAGCGTACATCGCCCCCACCAGGGCTCCCATGCTGCTGCCCGCGATGTAGTCGATGGGAATGTCGTTCTCCTCCAGCGCCTTGATCACCCCGATGTGCGTGAGCCCCACGGCCCCGCCGCCGCTCAGCACCAAACCCACTTGTTGGCCTTCTACGGTCAGGGCGAACCCCATGCACAAGGAAACCAGGGTTTTGCGGACCATTGCTGGGCCGCGAAAGTACGGCGACCTATTGCGGCTGGCCCTCGCCGCTCATCCTCGCCAACTGGCCGTTGAAGTACGCGGGAGCCTGCAACAACCGGCTGCCGTACCAGCTGAACATCTCGCCGTCCACCAAGTACACAGGCGTACCCGGGCAGATCATGTTGAACTGCGCGATGTGCTTCTCGAGGAACGGGTAGGGTTCGGAGGAAAGCAGGATGATGTCCGGGTCCGCTTCGGCCACTTCTTGCCCGCTGATCTCCGGATACCGCGCATCGCCCTCGTCGAACACATTGACCAGTCCGCAGCGCTTGAGCATGTCGTTCACGAAGGTGCCATGCCCGGCCACCATGAACGGATCCCGCCAGATGAAGTAGGCGACCGTCAGCGTTGGGTCGATGTAGTGCTGCTTCGCGAAGGCCGCTTCGATGTCTTTCCTGAGGGTTTCCGCCTTGTCCTTCGTGCCGGTCAGTTCGCCCACGCGCTGGATCATGTCCAAGGCCCCGTGCAGGTCACGTACATCGCTCATCCACACCGGTAACTCCTTTTCCAGTGCTTGGATGTCCTTCCGCTCGTTCTCCTCCTTGTTGCCGATGATCAGGTCGGGCTTCAGCGCGCGCACCTTATCGAAGTCCACCTTCTTGGTGCCGCCCACGCGGTGCTTGGTCTTGAACCAGGTCTCCGGATGCACGCAGAATTTGGTGATGCCGACCACGCGTTCGCCCAAGCCGAGGTCGTAGAGCAGTTCGGTTTGGGAGGGGACGAGGGAGATGATACGTTGGGGATGCGACGGCACATGGACGTGGCGTCGCATCTGGTCGATGACAGTGAACGAGGTCATCTCCAGTTCTCCGGATTTTCCGCGATGTACTGAGCGATGCGCCCGTGTTCACCGCCATGTGCGCGTATGGCCCGTTCGTAGTAGTTGGGTTGCCATAGGCGTTGGCCCATGGTCACGTTCATCCGGTTCATCCGTTTCGTGGTTTCCGATTTGAATGCACCGATGACCGCCCCTAAAGAACCACGCCGAGGACCGATCGCCACGCGACCGAAGTCGTCCTTGGAGGCCGTAGCCGCGACCCATCGGGTCGCCCTACAATTCTGATCCATCTGTCCCGGCCCCAAGATCAGGATCGCATGCAGATGGTCTGGCATGATCTGCGTTTCGTCCAGGCGCACATGTGGGAAATGGTGCGGGATGGCCCGCCAACATTCATTGACAATGCGGCCCACATCTGTCAGGTCGACACGTGCGGTCGGGCCCGTTCCTTCGATCCGCCCGAATACCCGCTCACGGAATCGGGTGCATAGGGTCACGAAATAGGTGCCTTGTGTGTAATCATGGTCGTGCAGCCGGATGTGCTTGCGGTATCGCAATGGCATGGCGCGCTTCATTCGATCACGACGGGGCGACCCGGTGGGTCGCAGCTACGGTGCATCGTAGCGTTATTTCAACTTCCCGATGATATCCTGCTTCGTAAGGATCCCCAATCCGTTCGGCATCTGCACGAGCACGGCCGGTGAGCCATTGCCCAATTTGCTGGCGATGTCTTCCAATGTGGTGTCGGCATTGAGCACCGGCAGGGCAGGGCCCATGATCACGCGGACTTTCTGCGTCCGCACGTCGGCGTCTTCCAGGATGGCATCGAACAAGCGTGCATCGGTGATGGTGCCCACGGGCTTGCCGTTCTCCATCACCGGCAGCTGGTCGATGTTGTGCTTGCGCATGCGGTCGATGGCGTAGAGCACCGGCTCTTCGGCTTCCACCGAGACGAGTCCGAGGTCCTTCCCCTTCAGCAGGTCGCCGGCAGTGGGCTTCTCTTCCACCAGGAAGCCGCGCTCGCGCATCCAGTCATCGTTGAACATCTTGCCCACGTAGCGTGTGCCGTGGTCGTGGAAGATGACCACAACGACCTCGCCTTTTTTGAAGTTGTCCTTCAGCTGTAGCAGGCCCGCCATGGCGCTGCCCGCGCTATTGCCCACGAAGATGCCTTCGTCCTTCACGATCTTCCGCGTGAAGATCGCGGCATCGCGGTCGGTCACTTTCTCGAAGTGATCGATCAGGTCCATGTCCACGTTCTTCGGAACGAAATCCTCGCCGATGCCTTCCGTGATATACGGATAGATCTCGTTCTTGTCGAAGATGCCGGTCTCCTTCAGCTTCTTGAAGACGGAACCGTAGGTATCGATACCCCAGACCTTCAGGTTCGGGTTCTTCTCCTTCAGGAAGCGCGCGGTGCCGCAGATGGTTCCACCCGTGCCCACACCGACAACGAGGTGATCGATCTTGCCGCTGGTCTGTTCCCAGATCTCGGGGCCCGTGCTCTCGTAGTGCGCTTGCGCGTTGCTCGGGTTGTCGTACTGGTTGGCCTTCCAGCTATTCGGGGTTTCGTTCACCAGGCGCGAGGAAACCGAGTAGTAGGAACGGGGATCTTCGGGATCCACGTTCGTGGGGCACACGATCACCTCCGCGCCGAAGGCCCGCAGGATGTCCACCTTCTCGCGGCTCTGCTTGTCGGTGGTGGTGAAGATGCACTTGTAGCCCTTGATGATCGCGCCGATCGCCAGGCCCATGCCCGTGTTGCCGCTGGTGCCTTCGATGATGGTGCTGCCCGGTTTCAGGAAGCCGGCCTTCTCCGCGTCCTCGATCATCTTGATCGCCATGCGGTCCTTGATGCTGTTGCCCGGGTTGAAGGTCTCCACCTTGGCCAGAACCGTGGCGGCGACGTCCTTGGTGATCTTGTTCAAGCGGACCATCGGGGTGTTTCCGATGGTGGTGAGGATGTTGTCGTGGATCTTGGGGGACATGTCTGTGGCCGGGTCTGTTCTGTCGGCGAAGGTAGCCGGAGGCGTGCGGTCAGTTGCCAGTTGTCAGTTGTCGGGCTGCCGACCACCGCGCCGGACAACTGACAACTGACAACCGACAACCGACAACGGTCATTCAAACCGGATGGCTCTCGCCGGCGCGATCCGGCTCACCATCATGCTGGGGATGATCAACGCGAGCACACACACCAGCAAAGTGCCGATATTGAGCAGCGCGATGGGGCCCGGGTCCAGGTCCACGGGGACGCTATCGACATAGTAGCTCTCCACGGGCAGTGTGACCAGGCCCGTGTATTTCTGCAAGAGCGCCAGGCCGATCCCCAATGCGTCGCCGAGCACGATGCCGAATCCGAGGATGTACGCCGCATCGATCAGGAAGATCCGCCGGATGGCACCATTTCCGGTGCCCAGTGCCTTCAGCACACCGATCATGTTCGTGCGCTCCAGGATGATGATGAGCAGCGCGCTGGTCATGTTGATGATGGCGACGATCACCATCAGTACGATCACCACCACGACGTTCGTGTCCAACAGTTCCAGCCAGGCGAAGATCTCCGGGAACCTCTGTTGCACGGTGATCGTGCGCTGGGTCTCGTCGAGGTAGTCCTGGTAGATCCGATCATCGATGCGGATCAGGTCACGGTGGTCGTTCAAAGCGACCTCGAAGCCGCCGCAATACTTGTCGTAGCTGCCGCCCCCGCCCGTGCGATCAACGCGTATCCGACGGACCACGAGGTCGCTGCCCAGGCTGTGCGTGATGAACTGCACGGAGTCCGGCACGATGCGGATGTGCGCGGTATCAGGGATCGTACTGGCCTCATCGCTGACGATCAATGTGAACGATGTGTCCCGTGGGGCGCGGCCGAATTCATCGGGACGCATATGCGGGTCGTGCCAGTCCCAGAGCTTCAGCCGATGTGGGCCTTTGCCGCGCAGGTCGGTACCCGGCCACTCATAGCTGAAGTTCCTGTCCCCCCCGAATGCGAGTCCTTCGATCTCGACGTATCGACCGTCCTCAACCGGGCCCACGCGTATCTCCGCTTGCACGCCCCACTGCGCGAACCGTTGGATATGTCCGATGTCGACGAAGACGACCTGGTGATCGATCTTCTCGATCCCCGTCTCATAGATACCCTTGACCCTGAATTTCCGCGGACGGATATCCTCACGGCCGCGGATCAGGTAGATGGTCACCGTATCACCTACGCCTTGTCGCAGTCTTCGCGCCAGCCACGCGCTGATCACCGTGGTGGCATAGCCGGAAGTGTCCGGGATCGCGAGGATATCCCCTTCTATCAGGTGCCCACGGAGAAACGACTGATCATGGTCCGCTCCAACGCCCTTGACCACCACACCCTGGATCTCGTCTTCGGTCTCCACGATGCCCGGTTTCAGTGCGAACACCGAAATGTGCCGCACGCCCGTCATCGTATCCAGCCACGGATAGAACGGCTGGTCGATGCGCATGCGCTCCGAGTCCTTCGCTTCGCCGTATCCCACCGGCACGATCTCGATATGGGAGCCCGCGCCCGTTATTTTGGCCCGGACTTCGCGCTGGAATCCCGTACTGATCCCCACCGTGAGGATCATCACCGCCATACCGATGACGATACCGAGTACCGCGATGAGCACGATGGGCCGTGAAAGGCGGTCCTGCCGGTCCTTGTCGCTCAGGATACGGCGTGCGATGAAATGCGGGAAGCCCATGGCGGTGCCGGCGAAAGTAGGCCGCCTGATCCCCGCCCTCGTGATGCTCGCGGCACTCGGCGCGTGCGAGGCGCAGGACACGATACGTATGCCGGTGCAGGCCGCTGCGGTCGATCCTTCCGTGATGACCGGAGCGGAACGGACCGCCCAGTACCTGCCCCTGATGAAGGACCAGCGTGTGGCCGTGGTCACCAACCAGACCGGCATGATCGGCACCACGCACTTGGTGGATTCGCTGCTCGCGCTGAAGGTGAACGTGGTGAAGGTCTTCGCGCCGGAACATGGGTTCCGGGGAGCGGCGGATGCGGGCGAACACGTGGCCAACGAACGGGACAAGCGCACCGGACTCCCGTTGATCTCGCTCTACGGCAAGAACAAGAAGCCGCAACCCGATCAGCTGACGGACGTTGATGTCGTCGTCTTCGACATCCAGGACGTGGGCGTACGTTTCTACACCTACGTCGGCACGCTCCATTACGTGATGGAGGCATGCGCAGAGCAACATAAGCGGCTCATCGTGCTGGATCGGCCCGATCCGAACGGCTACTATGTGGACGGTCCCGTGCTGGACACGGCGTTCACTTCGTTCGTCGGCATGCACCCTGTTCCGCTCGTTCATGGCATGACGATAGGAGAGTACGCCGGGATGATCAATGGCGAGGGTTGGCTGAAGGGGAAGGATCGCTGCGACCTGCAGGTGATCACCTGCGTGGGCTACACGCACAGCGTGTTCTATGCGTTGCCCGTCAAACCCTCACCGAATCTGCCCAATATGGCGGCGGTCTATCTCTACCCTTCGTTGGGCCTCTTCGAGGGCACGATCATGAGCGTCGGTCGCGGCACCGATCATCCGTTCCAGTGCATAGGCTACCCGGGCTTCGAGCAGGGTTCGTACCGGTTCACGCCCCGCTCGATGCCCGGTGCGAAGGATCCCCCCTACAAGGATGTCGAGTGCAGGGGGATGGACCTGCGGGAGTATGGGACGTTCATTACGCGTTTGGAACCCGGCGTACACCTGCATTGGCTAATCGGCAGCTACCAGGAAGCGAAGGACAAGGAGAGGTTCTTCATTCCGTTCTTCGACAAACTGGCCGGTGGGTCCGCGCTACGGCAAGCGGTGCTACGCGGGGATGACGAGGCCCGTATCCGCGAGTCGTGGAAACCCGCACTCACCGGCTTCAAGCGGGTGCGCGCGAAGTACTTGCTCTACGAGGACTTCCATTGACGCGAAAGGCCCCGGCCCTTCGACTACGCTCAGGGTTCCGGGGCTTTTACGGGAGAGATTCTTCGGTCATTCCACCACCACCCGTTCGGTCCACGAGCGAGCGGTAGTACGTATCGTGATCAGGTAGATGTCCGTTGGCAAGTGCTCTTCAGCGGTAAGCTGGATGTTCAGGGATCCGTTCTGTGCGGCGATGCGCTGGTCGGCGATCACACGTCCTTGGAGATCGATCATCGTCAACTGCGCCGAGGTTTCGTCATCATGCAGTCCGCCGAGCAGCACGTTCAGGTCGCCGTCGCGCAAGGGGTTGGGCCATATGCGAAGGTTGGCGGGGTCGGACCCGACGACGGTCGTTGAACGGGGCGCGCTGGGTGCTCCGGGAGCGGTGGTGATGCCGCAAGATGGACCGAAATGGCACCAGCTTACCTCATTGTCGTAGCTGACACGGACGCGTACGGTGTAGTGTTTCATCCCATACTCAAGCGGTGATTGTTCCCATTCGGCGAGCAGGAGACCGC
>JAGODO010000139.1 GCA_017998165.1 Flavobacteriales bacterium
CGGCTGGTGCAACTGGGACCCGCAGAACACGGTCTACTGAGCGTTTGGCGACCCCGGAACCCGGATCCGTTCCGGTGTATCCGGGCCCGGCCGCAAGGCTGGACTCAGTAAGCGCGGAAGGCTCCTTAGGGGGCCTTTCGCCGTTCTACCAGAGTCCTCCCCGGATCACGGCGAGCACCACGGCATAGCGCACGCACTTGCCGAAGAACATCAGGAGCGTGCTGGGCAGAAAGGGTGCCCGGAACAGTCCGAGCGCGATCGCCAAAGGGTCCCCGACCACCGGCAACCAACAGAGCAGGGCCGCCCACGCACCGCGCTTTCTCACCAACGCATGCCAACGCCTCGCTTTGTCCGGTTCGATGCGCAGCCAACGGAACGTCCGCTCTTCCGGAACCCAACGACCAAGGGCATAGTTGGTGAGACCGCCGAGCGTGTTTCCCACGGAAGCGACCACGAGCAGGGAGGTGGTCGACCAGTCGCCAGCGGCCATAGCCCCCAACAAAAGCTCCGAACTGAAGGGCAGAATGGTCGCGGCCAGGAATGCCGCGAGGAACAACCCCGGCAGGCCCCATGCTTCCCATCCATGCCCGATCTCCATAGCGTCTGTCGGCCGCAAAGGTGCCGTTGGATCGGCACGCGATCGGGAATACCTTGCCGCAAACCACCCGGATGAGAGCGCCGACCTTCCTACTGTTCGTTTTTCAGGGGCTGCTGGCAACCGCCCAATCCGACGATTGGCAGGGCAACCTCGGTGGGGGCCTGGGCATCAGCATTCCCACGGGGGAATTCGAGCAGACACTGGGCAAGAACATGTTCTTGATCGATGCCCACCTGGCCTTCCCGCTGGGACGTATTCCGGTGGTGCAAGGCGGTTTCGCTTTCGGGTACAGCAGGATGGGACAGAACGAACGGACGGTGCCCATCACCACGGACTATGCGGGCGTCACGGAAGGCACGCTGACCACGAACAGCAAGGTGTTCAGCTACCACCCTTTGCTGCGATTGAGTCCGCTCCAAGGGCGCATACGCCCTTACGTGGACGGGATGGCTGGTTTCCGGCAGTTCAGCACGACAAGCAGAGTGACGGCCGAGGGCGCGGAAGAGAACATCAGCAAGGAGCGCAACGAAACGGACATCGCCTTCAGTACAGGCTGGGCGGCCGGCGTGATGTTCGCCCTGGGCGACCACGCCTATGTGGAAGCCCGCGTGGAGCGCTTCGACAGCGGGGAAGCGACCTACGTTGACCCGGAGAGCGTGACGGTGAGCGACCAGGGCGCAGTGGGCTTCAGTACGTTCACCAGCAACACCGACGTGACCAACGTCGTGGTGGGCATCGGTGTGTGCTTTTGACGTCTTTTGACCGCCTCCAACGGGGGAACCGAGGCCGCGTAATGTGTTGGTAACACGCTGAAAAGCCGGTGACAGGACGACTGAGGTCCCTCCGTGGGCCCTCTAAACTTGCGCAGCGAACCATAGCACGTGGAAGGCGGGAAGCGGATCGGCAGCGCGCTGATATCGGTATATCACAAAGACGGTCTTGAAGCGATCGTCCGCGAACTCCACCGCCTCAATGTGCATCTGTACAGTACGGGCGGCACACAGGAGTTCATCGAAGGACTAGACATACCCGTGACCCCGGTGGAGGACCTGACGAGCTATCCCAGCATCCTTGGCGGCCGGGTGAAGACGCTTCATCCGAAGGTCTTCGGCGGCATTCTCGGTCGGCGCGATCTGGCCAGTGACGTGGCACAGCTGGAGGAGTATGCCATCCCCCCCATCGATCTGGTGATCGTGGACCTTTACCCGTTCGAGGCGACAGTGGCGGCGGGCGGGAGCGAACAAGCCATCATCGAGAAGATCGACATCGGTGGCATCAGCCTCATCCGCGCCGGAGCGAAGAACCACGCCGATGTGGCCATCGTGGCTTCGCAAGCACAATACCCGGAGCTCCTCCGCATCCTGAAAGAGCAGGACGGTACCACCAGTCTGCCCGAGCGCAAGCGGTTCGCGGCGCAGGCCTTCGGGGTCAGTTCGAACTACGACAGTGCGATCCACAACTGGTTCGCGGGCGACACGGGCGAACTGCGCCTGAGCGCCGGGCCGATGAACGGTCTGCGCTACGGCGAGAACCCTCACCAACCGGCCGTGTTCTTCGGCGACCTCAAGGGTCTTTTCGACCAGCTCGGCGGAAAGGAACTCAGCTACAACAACCTGCTCGATCTGGATGCCGCACTGGAACTGATCGATGACATGTCCACCCTCGACGGCGTGCCATTCGCGATCCTGAAGCACAACAACGCCTGCGGTGCGGCCGTACGCGGCTCCGTGAAAGCAGCGTGGGACGCCGCATTGGCGGGTGACCCGGTCAGCGCGTTCGGCGGCGTGCTCATCACCACGGCTGGCATCGACAAGGCCACGGCCGAAGCCATCGACACGATCTTCTTCGAGATCATCTGTGCGCCGAGCTACGATGAGCACGCGTTGGCGGTGCTGCGCAAGAAGAAGAACCGGATCATCCTGGTGCGCCGGACTCCCGTCCGGCCCGCTCGGAGGTACCGCAGCGCGCTGAACGGTGTCCTCTCCCAGGCCCCGGACAACGTGATCGACACCACCGCGAACATGCGCGTCGCCACGAAAAAACCCCCGACCACGCAGGAGGGGGCGGACCTGGTCTTCGCGAACATCCTGGTGAAGCACACCAAGAGCAACGCGATCGTGCTGGCCAAGGGCCGTCAGTTGCTTGCCAGTGGGACCGGACAGACCAGCCGTGTGGACGCCTTGGAGCAGGCCATCGTGAAAGCGGGGAAATTCAACTTCGACCTGAAAGGTGCGGTCATGGCGAGCGACGCCTTTTTCCCCTTCCCGGATTGCGTGACCATCGCGGCGAACGCGGGGGTCACGGCGATCGTACAACCGGGCGGCAGCATCAAGGACAAGGAGAGCATCGATGCGGCGGACGCACTTGGCGTGGCCATGTGCATGACCGGAAACCGGCATTTCAAACATTGAACAACACCAGAGCATGAGCTGGTTCAACAGTTTCTTCACCCAGGAGATCGCGATCGACCTCGGCACGGCCAACACGCTCATCATCCACAACGACAAGGTCGTGGTTGATGAGCCGAGCATCGTGGCGGTGGACCGCACCACGGGGCGTGTGATCGCCATCGGCCGGGCGGCGCAGCAGATGCACGGGAAGACCCACGAGAACATCAAGACCGTACGCCCCCTGCGCGATGGCGTGATCGCGGACTTCCAGGCGGCCGAGGACATGATCAAGGGTATGATCAAGATGATCAATCCGGGCCGCAAGCTCTTCACCCCCAACCTGCGCATGGTGATCTGCATCCCCAGCGGCATCACTGAGGTGGAGAAACGCGCGGTAAAAGACAGCGCCGAGCATGCCGGGGCGAAAGAGGTCTACCTGATCCACGAGCCGATGGCCGCCGCGATCGGTATCGGGATCGATGTGGAAGAGCCGATGGGCAACATGATCATCGACATCGGAGGTGGCACGAGCGAGATCGCGGTGATCGCATTGGGCGGTATCGTGTGCGACAAGAACATCCGCGTGGCCGGGGACGAGTTCACCCAGGACATCGAGGAATACATGCGCCGCCAGCACAACATACTCGTGGGCGAGCGGACGGCCGAAACGATCAAGATCGAAGTGGGCAGCGCGATGACCGAGCTGGACAACCCGCCCCCGGACTATGCGGTGCGTGGTCGCGACCTGATGACGGGCATCCCGAAGGAGATCACGGTCACCTACAGCGAGATCGCGCAGGCACTGGACAAGTCGATCAGCAAGATCGAGGAAGCCATCCTCAGCGCGCTCGAGAGCACCCCGCCTGAGCTGAGCGCGGACATCTACAAGACGGGCATCTACTTGGCCGGCGGCGGCGCTCTGTTGCGCGGACTCGACAAACGCATCAGCGTGAAGACGAAACTCCCGGTGCATGTGAGCGAAGACCCGCTGCGGGCCGTGGCGCGGGGAACGGGCATCGCGCTGAAGAACATCGACCGCTTCCAGTTCCTCATGAGGGAGTGACGGGTCGCGAGTGGTGAGTGGCGGGCCACCGCACGCTGTCACTCACCACCCGCCACTCACCACTCGCGACTTCTGCGAGATGCGCGACCTCTTCCGTTTCCTCTTCCGCCAGCGCAACAACCTGCTCTTCCTGTTGCTGCTCACGATCGGTCTGTCCATGACTATCAACGGGAACATGCACCAGCGCGCGGAATGGATCAGCAGCAGCAACGCGGCGGTCGCCCGGGTGTACACCTGGCGCAACGGCGTGATGGAGTTCGCGAACCTCCGCCAGAACAACCTTGAACTGAACGAGGCGCTGGCGCGGGCGCGGGCGCGCAACACGTCCATGATCGTGAGCCGCGATAGCGGGGCGATCAAGGTGGACACGGTGCGCCAACTGCGCTACCGTTTCCGTACCGCGCAGGTGATCAACAGCACGACGCACAAGGCCAAGAACTATCTGACGCTGGACAAGGGCACCTTGGACGGTGTTGAACGCAACATGGGCGTGATCGGAGCGAACGGCATCGTGGGCGTGGTGCGGGAGGCGAGCGCGCATTTCGCGTCGGTGATCAGCGTGCTGAACGAGGACCACATGGCCAGCGCGCAGCTGCTCAATACGAAGCACTTCGGGCTGTTGCGGTGGAATACCGGCGATGCCCGCACCGTTTCGCTCGCCGACATCGACAAGCATGTTCCGGTGCACAAGGGCGACACGGTGGTCACACGCGGGAGCGAAGGCGTTTATCCGCCCGGCATCCTCATCGGCGTGGTGGACAGTGTGGGCAGGGATCCGGGCATCCCTTTCCATGTGATCACGGTGCGGCTCAGCGAAGACCTTACACGCGCGGACCATGTGCAGGTGGTGAGCGACCTCATGCGCGTCGAGCGCGATTCACTTGAGTCAACCGCTCCGCAGGAATGATCGGCATCATCGTCTCCAACCTGGTCCGCTTCATCGTACTGGTGTTGCTGCAGGTGCTGCTGGTCGACCATATCGACCTGGCCAACGGATGGGTGGTGCCCTACATCTACGTGCTCTTCCTCCTGATGCTGCCTTTGGGGATCGCCCATTGGGAGGCCTTGCTCGTGGGATTCGGCACGGGACTGGTCATGGATCTCTTCAGCAGTACGCCGGGCATGCACACGGTGGCCTGCACCGTGATGATGTACGCCCGTGCGCTCATGCTCCGTGCCCTGGCGCCCCGTGAAGGCTTCGACCCGATGGACCGCGCCACGATAGGGCACATGGGCCTGGCCTGGTTCGTCACCTACGCGGGAGTGCTCATTTCGCTGCACCACTTGACGCTCTTCTTCCTGGAGGTGTACCGGTTCTCGGACTTCCTGAGCACCTTCGCCCGTGCGATCGGCAGTGCCGCGGCCACCCTGGTGCTGTGCCTTCTGGCCCAACTGCTCACTTCCCGCCCGCCCCGTTCCCGCGCCCGATGAACTTCGATGATCGACGGTTCGTTCTGGTCGCAGCGGTGATCTTCATCTGCGTGGTCTTCGTTCTGCGCCTGTTCTGGATACAGGTGGTGGACGATAGCTGGACGGCACGTGCGGCGGACATCAGCGAGCGCAAGATAACGGTGTTCCCTTCGCGCGGGTTGGTCTATGACCGCCACGGCGAACTGCTTGTGGCGAATACGCCGGTCTACGACATCCTCGTGGTACCACGCGAGGTGAAGCCATTCGACACCCTCGCACTGGCCGAACTCGTGGGGGTGACACCGCTGGAAGTGCGGGAGCGGCTGAAGAGGGCGAAGCTCTATTCCGGCTACAAACCGAGCGAGTTCGAGAAGCAGGTGACCGCCGACCAGTTCGCCGCCATCTCCTTGCACCTGCACAAGTACCCCGGTTTCTACGCACAGAGCCGGACATTGCGCACGTACCCGCAACGCATCGGTGCGCACATGCTGGGTTACCTGAGCGAGGTGGACGCCAAAAAAGTCGCGGCCGACCCCTACTACCGCAGCGGGGACGTGATCGGCGTGGGCGGTCTGGAGCAGTATTACGAGCCCCAGTTGCGCGGCCGGCGCGGCGTGAAGTACGTCGTCGTGGACGTACACAACAACATCCAGGGCGCCTTCAAGAACGGGCAGTATGACACGCTCGCCTACGAGGGAAAGAACCTCTACACGAGCATCGATGCGCGCATGCAGGAGTATGGTGAGCGACTGATGCGGCACAAAAAGGGCAGCATCGTGGCGATCGACCCCAAGACCGGCGGCATACTCGCGCTGGTGACGAGCCCGGGATATGACCCGGAACTCCTGGTTGGGCGGGTGCGCAACCAGAACTACAAGGTGCTGCAGAAGGATTCCCTCAACCCGCTGTTCGACCGGGCGCTCCAGGCGCAGTACCCGCCGGGATCCATTTTCAAGATCGTACAGACCCTGACGGCGCTGCAAGAAGGGGTGATCACACCCGAGACAGGCCTCCCCTGCATCAAATCGCTCGTCGGTTGCCACAACCACCCGAACGCGTCGGACGTGGTGCACGCCATCCAGTATTCGTGCAACCCCTACTACTACCAGGTCTTCAAGAAGGAGATCGAGCAGAACAAGGTGCCGAACCGGTTCAAGGATGCGGCGTTGGGCCTGGCGGAATGGGAGCCGTACATCCGCAGCTTCGGTCTGGGACAGCGCCCAGCGGTAGACCTTCCCGCGGCCAAGGGCGGCCGCGTGCCGAACGTGGCCTACTATGACAAGCGGTACGGGAAGGAAGGGTGGGCCTTCAGCACGATCTACTCGGTGAGCATCGGGCAGGGCGAGGTGGAAGTGGTACCCATGCAGATGGCCAACCTCGCGGCCACATTCGCCAATCGCGGCTGGTACATCGACCCTCACATCGTGACGGCGATCGGCGAGCCGGACAGTTTGACGAGATGGGAACGGCATACCACATTGGTGGACCGGCCCTGGTTCGACCTGGTGGTGGAAGGCATGCGCCGCGTGACCGAGGAGGCCGGCGGAACGGCCAAGGGCGCACGCATCCCGGGTGTCACCGTTTGCGGCAAGACCGGTACCGCGCAGAACCCGCACGGGAAGGACCATGCGGTGTTCATCTGTTTCGCCCCGATGGAGGACCCCAAGGTCGCGATGGCGGTATACGTGGAGAACAGCGGCTTCGGTGGGACATGGGCCGCGCCCATCGCCAGTCTGCTGATGGAGCAATACCTCAACGACACGATCACGCGCCCGGATGTGGAGAAGCGGATGCTGGAGGCGGACCTGATCGCGGACGAGAAGAACTACCGGCCTTTCGTGAGCAAAGCGCATCCCCGACGCCGATGAACGCCGTTCGCGACAGCATCCGTTCCAACGTCGATCGCCCCCTGGTGATCATCTATCTGCTGCTGCTGCTCATGGGCTGGGCGAACATCTACAGCGCGGCCTACAACCCGGACCATCCGAACCTCTTCGATACGAAGATGGAATACGGGAACCAGAGCGTGTGGATCGTGCTTTGCCTGGTAACGGGCACGGCGTTGCTGATGGTCCAAGGGGAATTCATCCGGAACATGAGCCCGGTGATCTACGCCTTCGTGATGTTCCTTCTGATCCTGGTACCGATCATCGGCAAGGAGGTGGGTGGCAACAAGGCGTGGCTCGGTGTGGGCTCTTTCGGGGTGCAACCCAGCGAATTCGGGAAGTTCGCGACAGCGCTTCTCCTCAGCAGGTACCTGGGCGGGCTCAAGTCGTTCACGGGGCTCGGCACGCGGGTCACGGCCGCGGCCATCATCCTCTTCCCGGCGCTGCTGATCCTGTTGGAGAAGGACGTGGGCACGATGCTCACGTTCGGGGCGTTCATCCTGGTGCTCTACCGGGAGGGTCTCTCCGGCAACATCCTGCTCCTCGCGATCGGCGTGGCCATCCTCGCGGTGCTGGCGTTGATCATGCGGGAGAACATGTTCCACATCCCGATCTGGGACAAGGAATTGAGCGGCCAGTACTTCCTCATCGGGGTGATCACAGCGGTATGTATCGCGGCCTTCTGGTTCGTCTCCCGTTTCGTGATGAAACGCCAGCGCAAGCGCCTGTACGGCTTCATCGCCTTCACGCTCATCGGCTCGGCCGTGTTCATCAGCGGCTTCGATTTCGTGTACCAGAACCTGCTCGGCGAGCGGCACCGCACGCGTATCGGGGTTACGCTCGGACTGGTCTACGACCCACAGGGCCTGGGCTACAACGCGGAGCAGAGCAAAACAGCGATCGGCAGCGGCGGCCTGCTGGGCAAGGGATACCTCGAAGGCACCTTCACCAAGTACAAGTACGTGCCCGAACAGCAGACCGATTTCATCTTCTGCACCGTGGGAGAAGAATGGGGATTCATCGGGACCACCTTCATCGTTGTACTGTTCGGGGCCCTCATCTTGCGCTGTGTACAGGTGGGTGAACGCCAGCGATCGCGGTTCACGCGCATCTACGCGTACTGTGTGGCCAGCATCTTCTTCCTGCACCTGATGATCAACGTGGGCATGGCCATCGGACTGGCTCCGG
>JAGODO010000140.1 GCA_017998165.1 Flavobacteriales bacterium
GTGCTGAACGGCAGGGTCAGTTCCACCCGTGTGCCCTGTTCGAGATCCACGTATCTGAACCCCGCCGCCTTGCCTTTCTGCTGGCGCACGAGGTCCAGTCGGGCCTTGGTGATCGCGGTGCCGAGGGAGGTCTTCTTGGTCGGCGCATCGTGCGGGTCCTGTTCGCCCATGCTGGCCATGCGCTTCGGAGAGGAGCGGCCGACCCCGTCGTCCTCAATGGCGAAAAGCAACTGGTCGCCTTTGCGGGACACGCTGAGCTTGATCATGCCCTTTTCGGTCTTCCCGGACATGCCATGCCAGATGGCGTTCTCCACGAAGGGTTGGGCCACCAGGGGAGGTACCATCACATCCTCGGGGTCGAGGTCACCGGCCACCTCGATGCGGTAATCGAATTTCTCGCCGCTGCGAGCGCGCTCCAAATGCAGGTAAGCATCGAGGGCGTCCAGATCATCCTTCAGCGGCACCTCGCTCTGGCGGCTGTTCTCCAACACGAGCCGCATCAGCCTGGCGAAACGGGAGAGGAAGGACGCCGCCTTGTCGGGCTCGTTCTTCTGCACATAGGCATTGATGGAATTGAGGGCGTTGAAGATGAAGTGCGGGTTCATCTGGGAGCGCAGCGCCTGCGTTTCCAACTGGGCGGCCTCCTTGTCGAAGCGGGCCATGCGGCGTTTGCGATCGATGAAGGCCACTACACCCGCACCGAGGAAGAGAGCGATGCCGATGATGACCAGGTAGCGGGTGCGGGTCTTTTGCCCTTCGACCTCCGCACGATACGCCTCGGTCCTGCGTGCCTGATGCACGCTGTCCGTGAGCTGTTTCGCGCTGAACGTCATGGTCATCTGCGTGCGCTGCAGATCGAGTTTGTATTCCACGTCCTTCACCCGGGAAACCTCGAAGAACCGTTCGTGCATGGCGAGCGCTTTTTCGGCGTTGCCCTGTCGCTTGTACACCTTGTACATGAGTTCGGTGGCCCTGCGTTCCTGGTCGGAGCCCGGATCATTCTCCGCACTGGCCAAGGCACGGGTGCCATAGCTGGCGGCACGGTTCACATCCCCGCGCTCAAGGAAAAGATACCCGAGGTCGGTCCAAGGAGCGACGCGCACGGACGAGTTCGTCTCGAGCAGGCGTTCACACTCCCGCAAGTGGAGTTCGGCATTCGCTGTATCGCCCTTGGAGCGATAGAGCTGGCCGAGATCGAGGAGCAGCTCGGGCAGGTAGCGGGATGGGGTCGTGCTACCCGTGTCGGGCGCATCCGCCGAGACCGTGTAGTTCAGGACTTTGAGGCCGGCCAGATAATGCTGGAGGGCCTCATCGGGCTTGTTCGCGCGGAATTGGAAACGCCCATAGCGGTCATGGAAGCGGGCGATCGTGTTCCGCTCCCCGACCTCCTGGGCCTTCTCCATCGCCTTGTCCAGTATCAATTTGCACTGGTCGTAGGCCGCAGTGCCCTGGAAGGATCGGATCAGCAGGTCGCAGGCGTCGAACAAGCGGGGCGTATTGTCCGCTTGTTCGGCGAGTTTGTAGGCATTGGTGGCGTGAACGAAGGCGTCCTCCCTTCCATCCTTTTCGCAGAGCCTGCCCAAGCGCAGTTGGGTGCCGATGAGGTTCTGGACATCACCGGAAGCCTCATCAATGGTCAGGATACGTTCCTGGACCGCGATCGCGGCCTCCAGGTCACGCAGTTCATCGCACAGGATGCCTTGCTGCTGCAGCGTTTCCCGCCAGCCCTGGATGTCCTTCCTGGCCGAATCGGACCGGGCAGCTTCCTCGTACGTGCGCATGGCGGAGGTCGGATCCCCCAATTCGACCTGTGAGCGGGCCAGCGCGTCGATGATCTGCCGCTTCCGTGGGGCCAGGGAGGTGTATGGGCGGGCGCGTTCGATGGCCGCGCGGAAGGCGACCACGGCACGGGCGGGCTGCCCGTTGTTGCGCTTCAGGTTGCCATCGAAGGCATGTAGCTCCATCACGATGCTGTCCGCCAACTCCTTCACCTGGTCGGACAGGTCCTTGTTCGCACTGACCAAGGCGTCCACGCTCCGGATCGCGCCGATCACGTTCTGTTCGTCGGCTTCGGTCGAGCCGGAGGAGCCCCATGCCTTGTCCGCTTTGGCCAGGAGTTGTCCGCGCCAGCCCTGTGGGTCCGCTTGGGCCCCGGCCATGAAGGGGAGAAGCAGGCACAGGCCCGCGACCGCGCGGATCCGCAGGATCGGTCCGGGGTTTGCCTGCCGGCGGCGGCTGTTCCAGGGCATGGGCGGTGAAAGTACGTGAGGCATCCATCACGGCGCATTCATCCGTGGCGTTGGAAGAGGTCTTTTTGACGTACTTTTTCCCCTCCGCCGGATGCGCGGAGAAGAACGAAAAACCACCAAGGAAAATGGGATATCGGTATTCAGGTCGCGGCGTTGCGGCCGTCATGTGCGCGGCATTGGTCCCGCTGTTGGGTGCCTCGCAGTGCACCGTTTTCAAGAAGGACGGGTCACAGCTCGGTGTCTACGTGCAGGGTGCCGCTAACGGGCAGCTCAAGTACACCTACGACCCGAGTTTGGGCAAAAGCGCCTACCTGGCCTGCTCGGAGGTCGTGGCCTACATCGATGAGGCCCTGGTGGTGCATGCCGTTCCGTGCGATGCGGCGAACGGACCGGGCGCTGATCCGGCCAAGAAGAATTGCGCTTCGCTGATCCTCCGGGACAACTCGGTGGTGAAGGGGAGGATCGATTTCATGGACGGGTACGCGAAGGTCCACGCACTGTCAGGTGACAGGATCGTGCAGGAAAGCGAGATCGTCGGTCAGATCACGGAAGGCGACGGTGTCATGTTCCAGAACGAGGAGTCCGTCCGGAGCCTGATGACGAACCAGGCGGTGGTTCGGGCCATCAACGACATCGCGCAATGCCCGGCTGCCGTACAGACCAAGACCGGCTATGGGCCGAAAAAGGCCAAGGAGAAGTTCGATGTGGCCAAGAAGAAGGCGGCCATCGCCAAGGCCAAGGCCACGGCACCTCCTCCGGGCGTTACCGTG
Organism: Flavobacteriales bacterium; assembly: GCA_017998165.1. Lineage (GTDB taxonomy): Bacteria > Bacteroidota > Bacteroidia > Flavobacteriales_F > PHOS-HE28 > PHOS-HE28. The sequence goes on from JAGODO010000140.1 coordinate 3,020, forward strand.
GTGAACTACAAGGACACGGCCTCCAGGGGGCTGTTGGAGGTCCTGGACTTCGATACCTTCAGTCTGATCGCGCTGAAAAAGGTCGAGCGCTTGGGTCTCTACATCCACCAGATAGCGGACAAGAAAATGTCCATGACGTTGCGTGACAAAGCCGCCCGCCAAGGAATGGACCTCTTCGAGGACCCGATGACGAACACGGTGCAAGTGAGCAAGCTGCTGAAGGGGGCCACCACGTTCTCCAACAAGAAAGTGGTCAACTACCTGCAGACCGATCTCAAGTATAACAAGTACGATGACGTGGACGTCCAGTGGGCCGACCTCAACTATGCGAGCGACTTCGAGCAGCAGCCTGACGGAAGTTACCAGGCGGTGATCTCCGTACAGCAGCGCTTCGTGGGCAAAGTCGATGGTGTGGAAACCTACAGTGACGTCACCAACAAGAACGTAACCGTCACGCTGCGGCAGTACGAGAAGCTCACGGACGACGGCTTCAAGAAGCTGTGGGATGTGTTCCTGGGGGACATCGGTGTCAGCTCAACACAACCCGGCTAGGTGATGCGTAGGCTATTGTTGGCCTGCTGCGTATCAGGCCTTATCAGCGGGCAGGCCATCGCCCAGGGTCCCGACCTGCAGTTCGAGCTGTGTGTAAAGCAGTTCGATGAATTCAAGGACCGGTTCAACGGCAAACACGAGGTCCCCAAGGACACGCTGAACGCGCCACCACCGCCGGACAGGCGGCTGTTGTTGAGGTCGCTCATCAGCAACGACCTGGATCCGGCCACCGCCGAAGCGTTCTGCTCAACGGTGCTTGATGCGGATCCGCCGTATGAACTCGTGCTGGAGAACCGGCCCTGGTTCGCGCATGTGGTCTGCCTGGTGAGCGACACCATCATGGAGTATCCCATCCAGTTCTGGTTGGTCCGGGAAAAAAAGGGGCTCGCGAAGAAATGGTCGATCCTCTCTTCGGATATCAGCCAGGACGATGATTCGCCCAAGCCGTTCATCCATTCGCGCAACCACGAGACCGGGTTCACGGACCTGCTGAAAGCGGAACTGCTCGCCGAGTACGGAGTGGCACCTTATGTCGGGCCGCCGGGCATCCACAACCTGTTCGCGTTGCAGGAAGGTCTGCTGGGCGGGATCTGGACCATTGATGAGGTGACGGAGGTGCGCATGCACCTCTTGCAGGTGCCGGGTTGGTATGTGGAGGTCGAGTACCGCCCTCCTCCGGCGAACGAAGGCTGGATCACGTCCGGGTGGAACATCACGCGGCTGAGCCCGATGAGCGATGTGGACAAAACAATGTATATCTGGAAAGATGTTCTTGGGCTTTGAATTCCGGCCGCACATGTTGTGGTCTGCGCGTCCGGTCTGGATGTTCGTTCTTGCTGCGGGCTGCCTTTCTGTCCGCGCTGCGGTCCCGGACAGCCTGAGCCTTCGGGACAAGGCACAGATCAACAAGCTCGCGGAACTCCTGCTCGTGGGCGAATACAAGGGCGTGCTCAGCAGCATTACGAGCCTCAGCGTCGAGAGCGAGAGCGATGCGGCCGATCTCGAAGGTCTGGTGGAGGGCACCAGTGAAGGGGAAGGCCGGATCTTCATCGGGCCCGATGCCATGATCCAGGACAACGTGGATCCGGACCTGAAGGCCGGTACGCCCGGGCTGGACCGCAAGGTGGCGGTCTACGCCAACGACTTCTTCATGTACTTCCGTGGCGAGGGGACGGATCCCGTAACGATCCGCTTGCTGGACCGGGCGGAACCGATGATCAGGGGTGACCTCGTGCAAACGAAGTTGCTGTACGAGGTCGCGCTCAAGGGCCGGCACAAGGAGAAGTCCACGCCCTACGCGCCGCAGAAGCGGGTGATGCGGTTCATCGCCGAACAGCACGGGACCCGTGACTGGAAGGTCTACATCGCGGCGGACGATTTCTACGATGAGGCCCAGGGGTTCACCAGCTACCAGTTCGAGAACCAGGTACAAGCGGCGCAGGCCACAGGGACCCTCACGCCCGAAATGCTGGTCTACCAGGAATCCGCCCGCCGGGCGGAGGAGGAGGCCGAGCGGTCAAGGGAGGAGAAGAAGAAGCGCTTCGCCGAAGCGATCGATGTGGGGAACAAGTTGCTGGCCGAAGGTGCTTTCGATGAAGCGCTCGAGGTGTACAAACAGGCCGCGAAGATCGATCCCCTTTCCATCGAACCGGTGATCCGGGCAAAGCGCACGGAAAAGGCCAGGATCGAGAAGGAACAGAACGATAAGCGGGAGTATGACGAGCTGATCGATCGCGGACGAAAGCTGCAAGAGATGCGGGAATACCAGCGCGCGCTGGACAGCTATCAGAGCGCGGCGGCCATTTACCCCGCCGATCAGCGTTGCAGGCCCAGGATCGACTCGCTGGAAGCGTTGGTGAAAGCCAAGGCGGAACGCGAGCGCTTCTACTACACTCCGGATTACGCCGGTTCGGTGGCCGAGTGCCAGCGCCTCTTGCGCGAGCCCGCCAGGAAGGACGATCCCGAGCTGATGACCTTGCTGGCCATGTCCTTGGCGAAGCAGGGCGACAAAAAGCGCGAGGACGCGCTGCGCTGGCTGGACAAGGTCATCCTGAAAGAGCCCCACTTCGCGGAGGCCTTGAGAACGCGGGCGCAGCTCCAGGAGCGCAATGGTGATGTAGGGGTACGCGCCGCCATACAGGATTACAGTGTACTGAAGACGTTCGACAAGTGGGACATGCGCAACTACCACCGCTATGCCATGCTGCTTTGCAACACGGCCAAGCGCTGCCCCGAGGCCAACGAAGTCCTCAAGGATGCGCTCAAGCGCGAACCCGGAAACCCCGAGACCTACTACCTGTTGGCCAGGGTCAACAGCGTGGACGGATTGAAGAAATACCCGGATGCCCTCGAAAACCTCGACCATGCGTTGAAGCGGGACAGCCTGTGTTCCGAATGCTGGCTCGAAAAGGCGATCGTGCTCCTGCAGGGCGACAGTATAGAACAGGCCGTGGATGCCGTGGCCATGGCGCAGCGGCTCTCCTTGGAACCCGAGTTCGCCGCTCGGGCGGACAGCATGGCCGCTTTCAATCTCACGCAGGCCAAGAGCCTTGAGGCTTCACAGGGGTTCGAGGACGCCAACCGCAGCTACTTGCGGGCCTGTATCCTCAAGCCCACGGATCCGGGATTGCGTTTCCGGAAGGCCAAGAACCTCATGCGCATACAGAAATGGGCGGAGGCCATCGAGGATCTGGATATCCACATCCGGCAGACCGACGGTCCGTACCAAGCGCTGCTGGACAGGGCCAATTGCAAGTTGAAGCTCGGCATGTACAAGGAGTCCCGGGACGATGTCGCGGGCATCCTCGGCAATCACATCGAGAAGTACGCGTCCTACGCGAACCTCGTCGCCGGTCAGGCGGCCTACTACATGGAGGATCTCCCGGCCGCGGAGGCCCACTTCAAGGAAGCCCTGCGGCTCGACCTCCCGGACGATCCGACCACCGATCCGAAGGACCTCCACAACCGGCAGAAGAACGAGAAGGCGAACCGGTTCATGTCCCAGATCGCCATGCGCAGCGGCCGGTTGAAAGACGCCAAGGACTATGCGAAGGAGGCGGTGAAGCTGGATGACCGGAACAAGGAGAACCACATGAATCTGGGCACGGCGTTGCAGGCCATGGGCGACCGGAACGGTAGCGTGGCCAGTTTCGAGGAGGCGTTCCGGCTCGGGGCCGATAATGCCGAGGTGCGCAAGGTGATCGGTCGTTCCTTCATGCTGGCCGGCGATTGGAAGGAGGCCCTGGGGCAGTTCGCGCAGCAGAAGCCGCTGCGCGACGACAAGGATGTCTATTTCTGGGCGGCCGAATGCCACGAGCGTTTGAAACAGTTCCCCGAGGCGCTGGGCGAACTGAACCAGTTGCTGGCGAAGTTCCCGGAGGTGGAGACCCAGCCTGAATTCCTGGCACGGCTCGCCTATCTGTACGTCATCACGGACAATGGCCCGAGCGCCAAAGAGTACTTCGACAAGGCCGAACGGATCGACAACAAGCACAAGGCCACTCTGCTGTACAGGTCCACCTACCTCTGGAAGAACGATCAGCAGAACGAAGCGGTGAAGCAGCTCGGTGAACTGGTGGACAGAGGGATCATCCTGGAGAGCGACATGAAGGACCGTCCGGTCCTGGAGGATATCCGCTCCAGCAAGCTCTGGAAGAACCGGGTGCCGAAATGACCGGTCCCTGCGCTCGACGGGTTGCTCGGGATCAGCGAAGCAAAGCCATCGTTGATTCGTATCGGCAACGGCTGAAGCCGCCTTGTGGGCGGCCTCTCCGATAGCATAGGAAGAGAAGGACTTATTGTTCGGTCTGCTCGTCGCGTTTCTGCGCCACCCAGGCATCCAACGGCGTGGTGGGATCCACGAAGGCCTGTGCTTCGCGACGCTTGCGTGCGGGGGCTGCCTTTACCATGTGCGGCGAAGCGTGTTGGCGGTCGTAGCCGAATTCGCCTTCGTTGCTGTCGAACTTGATGATGGCCAGCGGACCGTCGTAGCGGTAGTCGCCACCATCGGGCGTTGCGCTGAGGGCGACCTGGAAGCGGAAGGTGAAGACATTCCCTTTGCGGGCTTCCATCGGCGTGTCGGTATGGAAGAGAAGCTCCTTGGTCACATACCCGGGCTTGGAGAACACCAGGGTATAGGTGTAGCCGAGGTCGAGCTTCAGTTGGAAGCCCTCCAGTTTGCGGTCGATCCTGGCTGTTTCCTCGGCTCCTTTCATCACGGTGACCACGGCGTTGTCGGTGTTGCCGTTCTCCACCAGGATGCGGCCATCCAGCACGAGGATGCCCTCGGACGCTTTGACGTTCGCGCAGAGGCTGCCTGCCAGGGCGGCTGCGGAGATCGCGCGGAGGAGGAGGCTGCTTTTCATCGGGGTGGGGTTCATTGGGCTTTCCGAGGACCAAGCAACAGAGCTTGGCGGGCTGCCGTATGTGCGCACGCGCAGGTGGCGGGAGGCGATGAGCAAGTGGCGGCTCGTCGGCCTTGGGCAGGCCGGAAAAGGAAGACCCCCGTCGTGGGACGGGGGTCTTCCGGGAGGTGTCCGTTCGGTCAGTGGGCGATCACGACCCGCGCCGGGGCCATGTTGCCGCGACCGGTCGTCCAAAGCGCATAGCTGCCGTTGGCCAGAGAGCCGATATCCCAGCGCAGCGGGGCTTGCGTCGTGCCGCCGCTCACCGTTCGGCGGGCGACCTCACGGCCGTCAGCGTCCACCAGGGTCAGGAGTACATCCGTGGAACCGGCCGGCAGGGAGATGAACAACTCGTTGCGTGCGGGTACGGGCCACACGCTCATCGTGCCCGGAACAGCCATGTCAGCGATCCCGACGGTCGAAACATACACGCTGTCCGTTGCCGTGCCCGGGCATAGGCCACTGGTGACGGTGTACGTTATCGTGTTCCATCCACCGACAGCGCTGCCT
>JAGODO010000141.1 GCA_017998165.1 Flavobacteriales bacterium
GGCAGCGGTGCTTCAAACTTCATCCGCTTGCCGGTGGTCGGGTGATCGATCTCCAGTACTGCCGCATGCAGCGCATGGCGCGGGCAGAGTTCGAAGGCGTTCAGCACGAACTGCTTGTACTTGGTGAAGACCGTGCCTTTCACCACACGGTCGCCGTCGTACTCGGGATCGTTGAAGAGCTGGTGCCCGACGTAGCGCATGTGCACGCGGATCTGGTGTGTACGGCCGGTCTCCAACTTGCACTCCACGAGCGTGCAATACACGAAGCGCTCCATCACTTTCCAATGGGTGATCGCGGTCTTTCCGTGATCACCATCGGGGAATACCTGCATCACCGTACGGTCCTTCGGTGAGCGCGCGAGGTTGCCTTCGATCGTGCCTTCCTCCTCCGCGAAGTCGCCCCAAACGAGCGCGAGGTATCGGCGGTCGTTCGTACGGTGGAAGAACTGGTTGCTGAGGTGCGCCATGGCGTGCTCGGTCTTGCCGATCACCATCACGCCGCTCGTGTTCTTGTCCAAGCGGTGGATCACACCGGGACGGGCTTCCATCTCACCCACCACCTTGGCCTGCTGTCCGAAGTGGTAGAGCAGCGCGTTCACCAGCGTTCCCGTCCAGTTGCCGTTGCCGGGGTGGACCACCAGCCCCGCCTGCTTGTCGATGACGAGGATCTCGCTGTCCTCATAAAGTACCTTCAGCGGGATATTCTCGGGCGCGAGGTTCACCGTACGCACCGGCCACGGCAGCACCATGCTGATGTCATCGCCCGGCTTCACCTGGTAGCTCGGCTTCTGCGGCTTGCCGTTCACGCGCACGCACTCAGCTCGCGCCGCTTCCGCGATGCGGTTGCGGCTGGTGTTCGGCAGCCGGTCGAACAGGAACTTGTCCAAGCGCATCAGGCCCTGGCCCTTGTCGCACACGATGCGGTGGTGCTCGAAGAGTTCCTGCTCCTCGGGGTTGTCGGAGCCCTCAGCGTCCTCTCCAGGAACGACGTCCTCCGGGAAGCGGGGTACCGGTCGTTTCTCTTGCGGCTTCTTCAGCGCGTCACGCTGGGCTCGGGTCAGTTGGCTCATCAGCGTTGTACGATCAGGCGTTCTTGGGCGAGCGCACGACCATGGATGTCCAGGGCGCGCAACACGTACAGTCCGTCCGCGAGGCCATGCACGGGGATCGTTCCTTCCATGCGGTATCGTTCAGCCGACACCTGCCGACCGGTCGCGTCGAGCAGTTGGATGGTCTGTGGCATCGCTCCCGTGAAGCGCATGCGCACCTCGTCGGTGGCGGGGTTCGGGAAGATCTCCATGCCTGTGGTGACCGGTTCGGCAATGCCCGCGAAGGGATCCACCGTGCTCACCATCACCGGCCGTATCATCCAGCTGCCCGGGGCCTGGCTCTGCTGCCAGGTGTCGCCCACGTTGTAGAACATCCGGTCGCTGTTCACCCGGTTCTTGTCCAGCCCGAGGTTCATCTTCACGGCGTTCGTTTGTGTCCAGCCCACGTAGAAGGTGCCACCCACCGCGATCGTACTGTCCAGCGGGTACTCCACGAAATGGTCCGGCCCCCAAGGTCGGTATTCCGGCCCGCTGAAGGTGACATTCTGGAAAATGGGGTCATTGTCCAGATCCTGCCAGACGGTGACCAGGAAGTTCCCGTCGCGCGGGTCGTTCGGGATATCGCCATAGGTGAAGATCGGATCGAAGTACATGCGCACGGCGCGCAGTGAATCCTGCCCCTGCGTATCGAAGCGGTAGGCGATGCGCCCCCCCTGCGTGTTCAGCCAGTAGCCCTGCTCGGCGCTGCCGTCATCGTAGCTGTAGTAGTTGCTGATCTCCTGGACGAAGGTGGTCGTGTCGTTGTAGCGCAGGGCGTCAGGGTTCGCCAAGGTCCAGAACTTGTTGGTGGCGAAGGCCGCTCCCGTGCAGCCGGCCAGGTCGTACTGGAAGTTGTTCGGCCCGCTGTTCACCGCGATGCTGCTCGTGAAGGTGGTGTTGGCGTTGTCGATGATGTTCGCCGGTCCGGCGAGCACACCGCCCCCGGCACAATCCGTTCCGATCGTTCCGCCCGTGGTGATGAGCGCATCCACGTTGTAGAGGTTGCGCTCCACAAGGTCAACGCTGGTGGCCATATAACCGGCGGGGTTCTCGTTGAACTTGGCGAGCGGCACCGATGTCCATGGGGCTAGCAGGGTGTTGGCCGGGTAAGACCAGGCAACGTCCTGCAGGAGCGTATCCGTAACGCTCCGGTTCAGGCCCAGACGCACATAGTCGATGTGCCAGTGGTCCACCGCACCGCCCAAGGTGGCCCTGTTGCTGAAGCGTATCCGGAAGCCATCCTGCAGGAACAGTCCGTAGGTGATGGGGACCATCGCCTGTTTGAACGGTGCCAACGGCGTGTAAGGCGTACTCCACTCCTGGAGCCATTGGTTCTGGGAGGGCGAGTACATCTCCAGGAGCAGGCTGTCCGTTTCATCCACTTCTTCGTCCCCGCTGCGGCCCTGCGGTTGGTAGAAGAAGCTGAGGTAGATGCTGTCCCCCACGTCCGTGTTCGGGGGCCAGTTCAGTTCCACCGACGTCAGCCGGTCGGCGATCCCTTCGCTGTTCGGATTCTCCGGTTGATAAGGATAGCCGGTGCGGTCCATGCCGTCGAAGCTGGCCACACCGATCGTCGGTGGGTCGATGGGATAGGTCCCGTTCACATACGCGGCATCCTCTTCCCAGAGAATGAGCGGCCGCGTGCTGTTGTCCGGATTGGTATAGGTCGCGGTGAGTGCGGGGACATCATACACCAGCAACGAGTCCTGCACGTAGTCGACCGGAAGATGCGTGGTATCGGTTGACGGGTCGCCGACGGTGTCGCGCAGGGCGATCGGCGGCCACATTTCGATCTGCTGGGGTGGAGGCGTCGGGTACGTGGTGATATCGTACACGAACACGGTCACCGGTGGCAGTGTGTCGGTGGTGAGGATCGTCGTATCCGGCTGGATGTCCACCGTGAGCCGCGTTGCGGGGTTGAGCATGAAGTTCATGACCGGATCGCTCACGCCGGCGACCTCCAGGCGGTAAACGGTTTCCGTCAAGGTCACTCCCGCATCAGAGCTGGAAGCGTTCAGGTGACGGGTGCGGTCGACGGAGAAATCATCCACCAGCGGGATATCATGCGACAGGTAGTTGTACAGGAACCATTCGTTGGTGCCGCCGCTGCGCAACGCCTCCCGGGCATCCTCTGAAGGACGTGCCCGCAAGGCCTCCACATGCTCGGGACCACCGGCCAGTTGCGCGTTCGCCGCAGCGCAAACCACGAAGGCCAGTGCCAGTGTGCTATATCTCATCATCCGTCGTGTCTTTCCGCAGTGAGTCCTTCCAATTGATGCCCGGCTTCATGTCCGTGGTGTCCGTCGTGAGCCATACGTCCACCATCCCCCCCACGCCGATCAGGTTGTTCCGATAGGGTTCGGGCGATTGGCGGGCTACCCGCGCCAACGCGGAATCGCTCGCCGTATTGCACCCTTCACAAGCCACCACCACGCCCAGGTTCAAGGAGGCCAGGTTCAGCACCTCCTTCAGCTCCGCAAGGCGCAGTCCCCGCACATCCAATACCTGGACGCGTTCGCCGTCCATACCGCTGCCCAGCACCAATGTCACCGATTCGCCCCGGCGGATGCGCGACTCGGCCGCGATGGGCTTGCCTTTGTAGAGCTGGGCCACCACGCAGTCCACGCACGGGTCAGGCCGGTACTGCAACTCCTTCACCTTGATGCCGATGATGTCCAGCACGCTGATCGCCTGGCGCTTGCTCAGGTTCACCAGTTGCGGCATGTCCAGCATCTTCGGCTGGCCCGCGTTCATCACCAGGTAGATCGTGCGGCCCGGCTTCACCTCTTTGCCCGCATCCGGGTCCTGGTCCACCACGGTGCTTTGCGGGGCTTCGTCGTTGTACACCGAGTCGATCACCTCGAAGTGGAGGTCGTGTTCGGCGAGCCGCGCTTTCGCCTCTTCCACCGTCAACCCCTTGAGCTCCGGAACCTCAGCCTTCGCATTGTGGCGCGTGTAGATGTTCAACCAGCCCCACGCACCCAACAGGAGCAGACCAGCTACGCCCAACGGTGCCACCGCGTTCATCGCTCGCTTCCGACCAGCCATCGTCCTAACGCACAGGCGCACTTTTTCGCATGGGCGGCGAAGATACCCGGTGCCTGCTTCGCCACGGCCGGGCCAAGGGGCGTGACTTCCCACAAGCGCAAGACCTTTCACTCCGTTCACAGCGGTCCGTTCGCAATGGCCCTGCAGTGTCCCGCGTTCCCATGGGCAGACGGCGGCAATTTCGCTGCGAACCTCCTGCCCATGCCGCTTCCACTGATCGCCGTGTTCCGCGGCGGATATACCGGTGAGTCCGTTATCAGCCATCAGAGCGCCACGCGCATGATGGACGCGATCGATCGTGCGCGCTTCGATCCGGTGTTCGTCACCCTCACACGGGAACGCTGGAGCTGTGAAACACCTGAAGGCCGTGACATTCCCCTTGACCGTGGCACGCTCGAAGTCATGCGCGGCAAGGGGCCTGAACGCTTCGCTGCGGCGCTGATCGCCATCCACGGCGCACCGGGCGAGGATGGGAAGCTGCAGGGGCTGCTCGATATGCTGGGGATCCCCTACCAGACCGGCGGTGTCCTCAACATGGCGCTCACCTTCAGCAAGTACAGCACCACGGCCATGCTACGCCAGCTCGGCTTTCCGGTAGCGAACTCCTTGTTGCTCGCCGACCGCGATGAGCGGACCGAACGCGACGTTCTGCAACACGTTGGCCTGCCCTGCTTCGTGAAGCCCGACCAGAGCGGCAGCAGCATCGGCATCAGCAAGGTGAAAACGGAAGCCGACCTCCGGCCCGCGCTGGACATCGCCTTCAAGGAGGACGGTACCGTCATGTGCGAGGCCCTGGTACAAGGGCGTGAGCTCACATGCGGTGTGATCCGGCTGGACGGCAACGTGCGCGCCTTGCCCGTCTGCGAGATCCGCCATACCCACGAGTTCTTCGACTACGAGGCCAAGTACCACGCGAAGGACACCGAAGAGCTCATACCCGCTCCGCTCCCCGAGGACGTGACACGCGAAGTGCAGGAACGCAGCGCAGCGATCTACCGGGCCCTCGGATGCCGCGGCATGGTGCGCGTCGACCACTTCTATACCGGCAGCCAGGTGGTGACCATCGAAGTGAATACCACCCCCGGTTTCAGTGGTGCCAGCATCTTCCCCAAAATGCTGGAGTCCGCCGGCATCCCCGTGCCCTACGCGGTGAACTCGCTCATCGGCGAAATGGTTCAGCGCACACGCTGATCCTCCGCCAGCCAGCTCATGAGTCTCCAGATCGCCTGCCCACGGTGGCTGATGGCGTTCTTGGTCTTCGCGTCCATCTGGGCGAAGGTGAGATCGGACATTCCCGGCAGGAAGACCGGGTCGTAGCCGAACCCACCATCGCCGCGCGGCTCATGGGTGATCGTGCCGCGGACCTCACCGCTCACCGTGTGCTCAACGTCCTTGGACACGAAGGCGATGACCGTGCGGAACCGCGCCTGTCGATCATTACGACCTTCCAGTTCCTTCAGCAATCGGGTGATGTTGGCCATGGGGTCTTTCCCCTCACCAGCGTAACGCGCGCTGAAGACGCCCGGGGCTCCGTTGAGGGCATCCACTTCCAGTCCCGTGTCATCGGCGATGCAGGGCTCCCCGGTGCGTTCGAAAACGAACCGGGCTTTTTGAAGCGCGTTGGCCTCCAGTGTGGCTCCGGTTTCGGGCAGCTCCGTCGGCAGCCCCGCATCGGCAAGCGAGACAAGTTCAACGCCGGCAGGAAGAAGCGCGCGCAGCTCCGTGACCTTTCCCGGGTTGCCCGTGCAGAGGATCATCCGTTCCATGCGGGTGGATCAGAACCAGAGCGACCATGCGCCCTTCTCGAAGGGCAGGTGCTCGCATGCCGTGGCACCGCACTCGTTCTTCCAGCGCTCGGCAATGGTGCGCTCATCCGGCCTGTCCCCATCGTCCAGGATAACGCGTGCTCCCGGTGCGAAACGGTCGCGCAGCAAGGGAACAGCCGGGTAGCGCGCCATCGGGCCCACCTCCTCCGGCGGTCCGTCCACCACGAGCAGATCGATGGGCGCATCCATTGCTGCCTTGGAGAGGTCGTACCATAGCAGACCCGATCCTCCCGCGCGGTGCTCCACCAGCGGCGCGTGAACCACTGTGGCGCGATGCGCGAGCCCATGCAGCTGAAGCAGGTCGCGGGTGCGACCGGCATACAACGCGTCATGCTCAAGAGCGATCACATGGCCGGAACCCTTGCGTTCCATCGCGTAGGCGATCATCAATGTGGAGGTGCCGCTGCTGGCCTCGACGGCCAGGGCAACCGGATGGTGGAGCACATGGGTCACCACCTCGCGCAACAGATCGGGCGAAGCCGCCCAGCCGCGCGTACCCGGGAACGGATACTTCGGCCCCAGTACCGCGTTCAGGCCCACCATCGCTTCGAGCTGGCCGTAGATCGCCCGTTGTTCCAGCACGCCACGGTGGAAGAGGTCCCATTCATGGTGCCGCATGTCCAAGAGCATCAAAGCGATGAATGCACCCATCAGCACCGGCGGAAGCAGAAGTGCAGGCAGTCCAAAAACAAAGTAGGCTGCCGCGCTTAGCGCCAGGACAATGATCGGCGGGAACACCAATACCTGTTTCTGTCTGCGGGTGAACTTGTCGACCATGGACTTGGACCCGAGCACCGGGTCACCGCAAGAATAGGTGCGAACCCTGTTCCCCTTCACATGTTCTGTTCACGACCAAGTGCCGAAGTGAATACTGGTGCAACGCGCCCGGTACATTCGCGGGCCTTCCCGGTCCAGCGCAGTCCACGATCCTATGAACCTCCGCGGCAAGACAATCCTGATCATTTCCAACGAGCCCTGGGGACTTATTTGGCTCTCCAAGCACAACTACGCTTATGAGCTAAGCCGGCACAACCAGGTGGTCTTCCTCGACCCACCGAAGCCTTGGCGACCGGGAAACGTCCTCGGGTCAACGGCTTCCTTGACGCCGATCAGTCCGTCACTATCCATTCTTCGCTACGGGAACCGGGTTCCGGTGCTCAATAAGTTCCTCTATCACCTCAACGAGCGCTGGGTGGCCAGGGGGATCCATCGTTTCCTCCGCCGCAATAACAAAGAGGTTGACCTGCTGATCACCTTCGATCCAACCCGCCTCACCGTTCCACAGCGCTTCAAACCGACCACTGCGCTGTTCCTCAGTGTGGACAATTATACGTTCACCTTTTACGGTGAGCGCGACCTGTGCCGCAACGTCGATGCCATCATCACAGTCTCAGAACAACTGTCGGACCGTTATCGGTCTTTCCATAAGCCGACGCTCACGATCGGTCACTCTATTTCCACCGAAGAGTTCAGCGCCTCACCGCCCGACCATATGCCCCAAGGGTATGGCCTATACGTGGGAGCCATTGATGATCGGGTGGACCATGAACGCGTGAAGGCGATGCTCCTTCGTTTCCCGCAGGTGCCTTTTCTTTTTATTGGCCAGCTTGCATTACCGGACAAGCACCCCGCACGATCGCTCTACCTGCCCGGTCGGTTCCCCAATATGCACTTACTGGGGGTCAAGCCTTTCAAAGAACTCAAGTCCTTCATCGCAGGCAGCAGATTCTGCCTCGCTCCACGGGATGTGCGATCCTTGAGTAATACCATATCTCAGCACAAGACCTTCCAGTACTTGGCCTTAGGGAAACCCCTGTTCTCCTCGGTGTTCTCCGAATACCTCCCCATCGGTCATCTGCTATACATGGAGAACGACACCGACCGGTCCTTGGACCAGTTGCAACATTTCCTGGATCACGGGGAACCGGGCCACCTGGCTGAAGAACGCATCGCGTTTGCCCGAACGATGACTTACGAGCGCACATTCGAACGCATCGAGCGCTTCCTTGAGACCGTTCCGAACAACGACTTGACGGCACCCGCGACGACCGCTCGTTCCATCTTCCTCTTTTCCAACGAGCCATGGGGCGACATGTGGTACAGCAAGCACCACTATGCGGCCGAACTCGCCAAGCACCACGAGGTCTATTTCGTGAACATGCCCCGGCGCTGGGGGCTTGCAAGCCTCTTCTCCTGGCGCGCCCGCACCCGCATGACACCAGAAGGCGTACACGTGGTGGACTACACCAATACGTTGCCCCGTCGGCTGGGTGAGTTCGTGGGCCGATGGAGCGGCCGCAAGGTCATGCGCCTGCGACCGCATGCGAAGGCCGTGTGCTGGTCCTTCAATCCGCTCGCGCTACAGGAATGCCTGGCCATGCGCGCCGGTGGTGCGAAACTCATCTACCACACCGTTGATCCCTACCAGGCCTTCCCGGAGGATGCCATCATGGCGCGGTCAGCGGACCTGATGGTG
>JAGODO010000142.1 GCA_017998165.1 Flavobacteriales bacterium
GGGCCGCCATTGACCAGCGGATGGTCGAGCATCGTGCCCCAGCGCGTACCGTCCTTGCGATAGCCGATGGCGAGTTCCTCCTTCGACCAGTCGGGCAGGCGGTATCCCGTCCGAAGCAGGCCTGCGGGCACCAACAGCGAGTCGTGCAGGTAGCGTTCATACGCCATGCCGCTCAGGTGCTCCACGATGATGCCCAATAGACTGTAGCCCACATTGCTGTAGGCGTAAGCGCTTCCCGGCTGGAACTCCAGCGGCGTTTCCATGGCCAGCTTCGTGAACGCTCCCCCATCGATCGCCTCGTTGTCATCCCCGATGGCCCCGGGAAAGCCGGCGCTATGCGTAAGCAGATGGTGCAGCGTGATGGCCGCCTTGTCCGCAGGAACACCCGGGAGATAAGCACTCATCGCATCAGTGACCTTCAATCTGCCACGCTCCTGCAGCTTCAGGATGCACGCGGCCGTGAACTGCTTGGTGATGGAACCGATGGCATGCACGGTGGCCGGCCTGTTGACCAGGTTCCGTTCGCGATCGCTGAGGCCGTATCCCTTGTCCAGAACGGGCTGGTCTCCTCGGAGTACGAGGACACTGCCATTGAAACCGGCCGTCGCGCACTTCGTGAGGAACGTATCGATACGGGCAGCAACACTGTCGATCGCCGCGACCTCGGGCCGGTGTTGCTCGGTGGAAGTGCAGGATGTCAGAACGAGGACTCCGGCCAAAGGCAGCACATGGAGGAAACGCATGTCCGCAAAAAAGCCGGCTCCGACCACGCTCCGCGTTAACGAACGTGCAGAACCGTTAACGGATGTGATAATGCGCGACCTACTTTGGGCACCCTTGAAGCTGGTGGCGGGACCAGCAGCACTCCATGAACAGGATCATTCTACCAACGATGCTGGCCTTGTCAGTGGCCGGCGATTCGGCCGCCCAGATAGCCGAACACTACTTCGCGGACACCGAGCAAAAGGAGAACGGAAAGGTCGAAACATCCTTGAACCTTGACGGTCACATCGTCGTCGGTGGCTGGTCATTCGCGGCCCGGCCGTTCACACCGTCCATCACCATGCTGGACACGGAGGGCGAGGTGCTCTGGACGACCACAACGAACGACACGGCGGACCATTCATTCACGGAATGGAACAGCGGCGCCGTTGATCATCTGCTCGACGGAGAGGACGGATACATCTATGCCACCTCCCCGTTGGACAACGATTCCAGGCGCATCTGGAAGGTGGATGCCACCGACGGATCGATCGTCTGGCGCAGGCAGTTGGACGGGATCATCAGCTACAACACCCAACATCTCCTGCGGCTGGACAGCGACCTTGTTCTGTTCGCCTATTGCTCCGACCAGAATACCCACAACCTGGCCTACGTGTCGCGCGGGACGGGCGATGTGACCCAGGAATACAGCTATGGCCCCGCCAATGGTCATTTCGGGGTGGCTGTGGACGGGTCGGGCCATTTGTACTACACGGCGACGGACAGCATCCACAAAGCCACGGTGGCGCAACCATCGTCGCGTCTGTGGTCCCGCCGCTTCGCCGATCCGGTCCTGGAGTATTATGATATGCTCTACACGGACACGCAGGACAGCCTGTTCGCCGTCGGGTACCGCGATAGCGGTTCCAATGGTGCGAGGGTCTATGGGCTCCGTACGGACAATGGTGATCAGCGGTGGCAGGCCGTGCTGTTCGGGGATGTCTACTTGCGCGACTTCAATGACCGCTTCGGAAAACTCTACCTGACCTGGCGACACCGCTACGTGGGTGGCGGTTACTACGCGTTCTGGCCCAGCTGCGTCGACAAGCTCACTGGGGAGGTGCTGTGGATGACGAGCATCGAGAACGTCCAAGTGGGCTCACCCGACACCCACAGCGGCGGCGGGGAAGGCGCCATGGACTGCGACGTGGATGACAACGGCGACTACTACATGACCGGTTACTACGGCGATGCGAACTACGGACCGGAGTGCTGGGCCATCGCGAAGATCGACGGCACGGACGGATCGCTCATCTACAGCCGCACCATCACCCTGTTCCCCGACCAGTTCGACAATGTGAGCTGCGGATATGGAGCCCATGTGATCGATGGCCAGCCTTGCTTCGTAGGCGACCTGGAGACATGGAACGAGAACTACTACGAACGCCGGCAGGCCACCTTCGTACGTCTGGACCCCGCTACCGGTGAGGTCGTACTCCGCACAGCCTTCAACGGTGACTTCCAATACCCGTCGCGCACCGTGGCCATGCGTGCTTCGTCCGAAGGGACCTATGTGTTGAAGCAGCGCGGTGGTCAGGTCTCTCTGGAGCTTTATGGGCCGGACAATTCGCTCGCTTGGGAACGTTCATTCCGCCAGAGCCATATTCTCCGCGCCGGGCAACTCGCCGTTGGACCTGCGGGTGAGGCCTGGTTCACCTCCTACAGTTCGCCCGCGCTCAATGAGGACCCGTGGATCACCGAGACGCCCGACTCGCTCTGGACGCATTGTGTTTCGTGGAGCGGCACGCTGTTGCAGCGGTATGGCTTCGCCTCGCTGGACAGCACAGAGCGGCCCACGGACCTGATCGTGGACGCACAAGGACGCGCGTTTCTGGGCTATGCGCGCAATGCATCGTTCTACCTGAGACGGATCGCGTCGGGCGTCCTGGGGCCTGAAGTGGTCTCGGGGCTGTCTTACGAAGCCGCACGACAGCGGGCGGAGGCGATCGTGGACGACGGTGAAGCGCGCATCCTGCTCGTCGGTTATGCCGCCCCGGTCCTGAAGCTCGTCGGTTTCGACAAGTCGACGCAGGCTGTTACCGTACTGGACACGATCGTTACGCACGGCAGCATACGCTACCTGCAACAGGTGCTGCGTGTCTCGCCCGAACGGCTGTTCATCATAGGAGAAGGCAATGGCGAGATGCGGATGGGGTTGTACGATGTCAGCCTCCAGGACACGATCTGGTGCGAGCGGGCACCGGGCGGTTCCCCCATGCGCGCGGTGTGGGCCAATGATCGTGTGTACGCTTCCTGTGGGCTCACGAATGGCACTGGCCAGGTGAGCGGCTACAGTGCGGAGGCCGGTCTACCCACTTGGGCCCATATCGTGGACGGCCCCGGGTCCGGCGCGAACAGTCTGCGGGCACTGGCCTGGGACATGTACCGAAATGAAGTGATCGTGGCCGGTAACGAGCTGCGGTCAATGGACGTGGACGCGGCACGCGACGTGTTGATCGAGCGCATCGATGCTTCGGGAGCGCTGTTGGACCAGATCCATCGTGCGGGTGGTCCGTTCGCGGACAACGGAGCTTACTGCGCCCTGGTGCTGGGCAATGCGGGCGTGTGGTCAGGCGGATCATTGGACACGAACGGGTTCGGCCGGGCCGGGTTCCGGTATGAATTGCAGGACCAGCTGAACGTCGGCATCGCACCCGGAGAACGGATGCGCGTACCGGGGATGCTGGCGTATCCTCAGCCGGCCGGTGAAGTCCTGAACATCCTGGTCAGCGATGCCAACGGCGCGGCCGACCTCTCCCTGTTCGATGCATGGGGCCGCATGGTCCTGCGAACACGCGTGAACACTTCCACGCCGGTGACCTTGACCCGCAACGGATTGCCCGCTGGCATGTACACGCTGGTGATGAGCGATGGTGATGACCTCCATCTCACCCGCCCCGTTCTTTTCCGTTGAATCCGTTCGCCCGCCATCAGGGCGCGACCACGAACCGGGTGATCGACCTGCCCGTTCCGACGCCAGCCTCCAGCGCATATATCCCGGGCGCCCACCCTTCCGTTGAAAAATGCCCGGCGGGAAGCCATGGCAGTGCGCGCACGAGCGCGCCACGGACGTCCAATACCCGCAAGAGTCCGGAGCCGGCCGAAGATCCGTTCAAGGCATAGGCGAAACCACCAGCGTCCGGCCACACCCGCAGGCCCGTGGCTCCGGAGGTCATGGGCACCGCCAGCGTGATGTCGCCGTATACGTTGCGCACGGTATTCGTCACGATCGGCGGGTTCTGATCGAAGTAGATGTACGCCGTGTTCAGGATCTCATCACCGATGGTAGCCTGCGAACGCGCGCCGAGTGAAAAGACCACCTGGCCCTGGCTGCCTTCGGGGTCCGAGGCGCTGTCAGGCAACATGATACCGGGATGGTCCAGGTAGAGCACCCCTTCGTAGATGAAGGCCTGTAAGTTGTGCGAGGCGTGCGTGACCGCCAGGCTCAACGGGTCCAGCATGGCCGGTACCGTGTCGGTGATCAGCACGCGCGCCGCCGGGTAGTTCCCCGTGTTCTGGAAACGTACGGTATAGCTGAAGCGCCGTTCGGCCACGGGGGTCAGGTCAGTTCCGGGGGCACCCATGGGAGATACCCGTTTATCGTTCGGGTCGAACGCGCCCAGCACGGGGAAGTCCCCGCTCCAGCTATTGTTCACCACGAGATCTTCCCCTGGGACCGCACTGACCTGGACGTCCACGTGGACGGCCGTGCCGATGAGGTCCGTCTCGCCCGGCACTGCCACGATGAGGACTTTGGTGCGCTGTTCCTGTGGCTCCAGCGTACCGAGATGGAACAGCAGGGTGTCCCCCGCAACGCCCACGAACTCAGGGTCACCGGCTGTCTGTACGGTGAATGCGGGAGCGAGATGCACGCGCAACACCGCTTCATCTGCGAACTCGCCGGGGTTCCGGACGTGCATGTACAGATGCGTGCTGTTCGCGATCACCCAGGCCGGGTACGAATAGACCTGCTGCACCGCAAGGTCATGCACGGGAACATGGACCGTATCGACGAGATCGACGGTGACCGTTGCACCCGCGCTCCCGAGCGAGACCGAGGTTCCGCTACCGCAACGATTGCCGCTCCACGGATCCACGGGTTGATGCTCCAGGAAACTGGGCCCCGGTGGAACGAAAAGGAGGTACTCGCCCAGCGTGTCCGTCACTGCGGCATTGCCCGATGGCGTGGCCAAGACCGTTTCCAACGCCATGGCGCTGTCATTGGCCATGGTGAGGCAGGACTGGTCGGGGGAAAGCCTGACCGCGCCGTCGATCCGGGCGCAACTATCGAGCATCAGCGGGACGTCGACGTCCCAGAACGCGCACCGCAGGCCATCGTCCCAGACACGCGCCCGGTAGAGCCCTTCGCCCAGCCCGGAAAGCGAGTCCGTTGCCTGCAGAGGTGGATCATACCAATCGAAAGAGAGCACTCCGGGATAGCCTTGGTCATGCACGATGATGCCACCGTCGTTCATGTTGATGCAATGCTCCGGACGGACCTCGGGAAGCAGCAGCGGCTGGCCGTCGTCGGTCAATAAGGACGGTGCGGGATCCACACGGACGGTATCGGACTGCACACAATCATCGAACTCCGTCCGCAGCACATAGGTACCGCTGTCCACAACCGTCACGGCGATCTCCGGCGAGGTTTCCACGCTGAACGAGCCGTCCATGCTGTTCCAGAAAGCATCCACGTGTGATGGCAACACATTGATGTGCACAACCGGGGGCTCCAACAGCAGGGGATCGGCGCAGAAGAGGAATGTATCGGCCAACGCGATCTCGAGGCGATGGGCCCAGAGCCGGGTGTATGCCGTGTCCAGACAGGCGCCCGTATCGCACACCAGACGGATGCTCAGCGAATCCACAGGCGGTGTCACGAGCTCGATCGACCCACCGGAGCCCTCATCGGCACCATCCACGGCCCACTGGAGCGGTGCTGTGGAGAATTGAGGAGCGAGGTCGAGCGTATCGCCGACGCACGTCGTGAACGGGTCATCGGTGAAGCCGCCCGTCGCTCCGGGACAGAAGGCCCTGTAGAGCTTGAAGTTGTCGAACCAGTAGGTGGAGGTCCATCCCGCCGGGTTGGGAGTGACCGGTTCGAAGGTGAGCTCGTCATCGGGCCGGAAGATCCCGACGACGAGATACTTTTCACCTGCCCCGATG
The DNA here is from genome assembly GCA_017998165.1 of Flavobacteriales bacterium. Lineage (GTDB taxonomy): Bacteria > Bacteroidota > Bacteroidia > Flavobacteriales_F > PHOS-HE28 > PHOS-HE28. The sequence goes on from JAGODO010000142.1 coordinate 5,929, forward strand.
ATGGTGTCAGCGAGCGTGACCACGTCGGACGGTCCCACCGGATCGCCGGCCGGGGTCTCCGCGAAGGGCTCGATATCGAAGAGCGGACCGCCGGGCACAAGGGTATCCGGGAGTTCATGCAGGAGCGCCGCCCCGAAGCGGTCAAATGCCGGCGCATTGGCCTGGTTGGTGGCCCACGCCTTGGCCACCTCCATATGGAAGGCGTATTCCACGCCGGGAGTGAGGGGTTTCTTGAGCGTTACCAGGATGTAGCTGTACGTGCGGTTGCCACCGGTCAGGCGCGAAACGGGCACTTCGAGGAAGCCGCCGTAGAAATTCTGCTGCGCTGCGGGGTGGGAGAAGTTGCTGTCGTCGAAATCGCAGTAGTACGACAGGGAGTAGGGCCAATAGGTGCCCGGCGCGATCATGGAAAAGGGCGTGCTGCTGTTCCAGGAGAAGCCGTCCCAACGTCCCAGACCGGCGTTCCAGTAACCGCCCCAGGATTGGTTCTGGCAACCGCCCTGCAGCGATTCGTACCGGTTGAAGGAGCCGTTCGGGATGTAGTTGCGCGGACCGAAACCCGAACTGAACGGGGTGCCCGGAAACCCGCCCCCCGTGGAGAACGCCTCCATCGTGAAGTCCTGCACCTGGGCAGTGGAAGAAAGCGCGAACAGCATCATCAGGACGGTCGCAGGGAAGAGGGGTCTCATCGGAAGTGTGCTGGATGCGCAAAGTAGGCATGCTTCCTTTGCAGCGATGCTCGCTCTTGACCTGTCATCCTTCCCGGTCCTCACCACCACTCGCTTGCGCATGCGGGAGCCTGTCGCGGCGGATGCCCCTGCCCTTTTCGCCATGCGCAGTGATGAACGGATCATGGCCCACATCGGGCGACCACGGGCCACCACGTTGCGGGACGCCGAGGATCTCATCGACCGCATCACGAAAGACCGATCCGACAATGCGGGTATAGCATGGGCGCTCACACTGCACGGCGACGACACATTGATCGGCACCATCGGCTACCACCGGTTGAAGTTGGAGCATCACAGGGGGGAGATCGGCTACATGCTCGGCTTCGACCACTGGGGCAAAGGGCTGATGGGTGAAGCGCTGGAAGCGGCCGTGGCCTGCGGATTCGAGCGCTTCCGATTCCACAGCATCGAAGCGGTGACGGACCCGCGCAACACCGCATCGAACAAACTGCTCGAACGCCACGGCTTCGTGCGCGAGGGGCTCCTCAAGGAGAACTTCTTGTGGAACGGCGAGTTCCAGGATAGCGCGGTGTATTCCCGGCTCGCACCTTGAGCCCGGCAGCCGCGGTCACAGTCCGACCACGGGCCTTCGAAGGAGAACCTCCCCGCCCCGGCCGGTCACGACCGCTACGCACCAAGGCGCCTGTGGGATGGGCAAGGCCCCATCACCCGACAGTCGCTTGGGCGCGGTGATCATCCGGCCGCTGGCATCCAACCAATGCAGCGTGCTTCCCGGAGCGATGACTCCTCTCAGGATCAGCATGCGGTCATGGACGGTGGCGGAGATCCCTGATGACGCTGAGACAGGGGCCCCGGAATCGATATCGCGCTCGTAGCAACCGATATCATACCCCGCTCCGATGGGCCGCGCCCCGCCGTCCAGATCCAAGGTCACCACATCGCTCACGGCAGCGGTACCCGCATCCACCATCTGTGCCGTGGCGTTCAACGCATGGAAGTCGCCGGTCTGCGGTGCGGTGAAGAGTATGGCCTGCGCATCGGCGACCTGCGAGTTCGCATCATACCCGAGGGCCTGCCAACCAGCCAGGTCAAGCACCGTGGCATCGCCATCAGGCGAAAGGCTCTCGATCACCAGGTTGTAGTCGCTGACGAAGCCGACCAGCGCATCGGCGGCGATCACGATGCTGCCCCGGAACGGATGCTGGTTGATGAGGATGTTGTTCAGCACCTGGTTGCCGGTACACCCGTCGGTGATGTTCACGCACCAACGCGCATCCGCGGCGTTGATGATGGTGTTGTTGTAGACCCGGTTATTCGTGCTTGGCGCACCGCCATCTATTTGATAGAGGCTTACGCCGCTCGCGTGGTTGTCGTAGAGCAGGTTGTTGAAGATCGTGGAGTTCACCACGCCATCGCAGTTGATGCCGCTCCCGCCGGCGACACCGTTGCCGTGGATGACATTCCCGTACACCTGCGCGTTGCTGATGATGCCGTCGCCGCCCAGGCTCACATCCCCGTTCATGTGGATGCCGTTCGCGTTGTTGTCGAAGCAGTGGTTGTAGCGGATGATGGGATCATCGGCGCTGTTGCTGAAATAGATGCCGTGCTCGTCCTCGCTGCCGCTGCAGGAGTTGTACTCGATGATGGTATACTCCGCGAAGCCGCAGAGGATGCCCCATTTGTAGTTGCTGTGGCAGCTGTTGTAGCGCATGGTCACATGGTCGCTCAACACATTGCGGATACCCGTGCGCGGCATGTCGTTCACGGTGAAGCCCTCCACCACCACCCAGTTGA
>JAGODO010000143.1 GCA_017998165.1 Flavobacteriales bacterium
CCGTTCATCGTGAGGCGGACGTTGTAGTTGCCCGGCGCTACGCCGGTCAGATCGAGCGTGCGCACCGTACCGTTGTTCAACTGGGCCTGCTGGGTGTACACCGAGCGCCCGGATACGTCGAACACTTCGATGGTGCCGCGGCCGCTCGCCCCGATGTACTGCAGGTTGAACACGCCCGTACCGGGGTTCGGGAAGAGGCTCCATGTGTCGGCGGTCGCTTCTTCGATGCCGATGTTGTTGCCCAGACCTTCGGTCACACAGATCTCGAACGAGTGGTCAGGCGAAGCATGACCGTAGTCGTACACGCGCACGAAGTAGGTGGTACCCACCGTGAGGCCGCTGTAGATGAGCTGCTCGGAGGTGTTCTCGCCAGCGGACTGGGGGAAGGTGGTGTCCTGGCAGGCCAGCGAAGTGAGGCCGGCGCAGGTGCCTTCGAACAGTTCCACGAACGGATCGGACTCGTTGAAGCCCTGAACGGCGATGGTCTGGTCCACGTCGGTAGCGACGAAGGAGAACCATACGTCATTCGACTCGGGCGAGGTGAAGCCGTCGCACTCGATGGCGTCCATGGTCGAGGTAGCACCGGTCGTGAGGAACGGGATCGGGTTGCAATCAGCCGAAGAGGTCAGCGCGATAGCACCTGCGCACTCATCGTTCGCGGGGCCGGAGGCACAAGCCGAGGCGGAAACCGTGATGCTGTAAGCGCCCACAGCCGCGTTGTCCGGATCGTTCATCACCGCATAGTAGTACTGGCCAGCGGGCACACCCTCATAGAAGATGGTCACGTTGCCGTCAGAGCAGGTGGTCTGGTCGAAGCTCGTGCTGGCGACGAAATCAGAGAACGGACAATCGATGAACAGGGCCAGGAACGCGTTCCCGAAAGCCGGGTTCGTGCCGCAGTAGCTCAACTGAAGGTTTGCGCAGTCACTGATGGTGAAGGTTTCCCAAACCTGGGCGATACCCAGTGAATCAGCACCTTGTGAATCCGTGGCGCCCGTATTGTCGCCGGTGAAGGTCACCGAGCCGCCAATGGCCAGGTCCTGGTTCACAGCGCCGCTGCAGTCATCGTTCGGGGGGGTACCGCCACCGCGGAGACCGCTGTGGAAAGTGGTGGGGCGGATGCTCTGCGAGGCGGTAACCTGGTGCAGGGCGCCTTTGGTCGCATGCTGCGCGGTGGCTCCCGTGGTCAGGACCAAGGCCGCACCCGTCAGCAACGTCGTGTAGATGTTCTTCATCTTGTGGTTTGGGTTTTCTTTTTTGAGGGCCTCAAAGATGGCAGGATCCCTTGAATTACCAAGGCCGAACGTGCGAAGTGGCGGGCAGTGAGTGCCGGGGATCGTCGTACTGCGAAAGTTGCGGGCAGGGAGTGGTGAGTGGAAAGTGGAAAGTGCCGTCTCAGACCAGCACTTTCCACTCATCACTTGTCAGGTCTCTTCCTTGGTGATCAGGCGGAAGCCCTTGCCATGCACGTTCAGGATCTCCACCCGGGGATCCGGGGCCAGGTACTTGCGCAGCTTGGCGATGTACACGTCCATGCTGCGCCCATTGAAGTAGTTGTCATCACCCCATACCTCCTTCAGCGCCGACTCCCTCGGTAGCAGGCCGTTGCGGTGCAGGCAGAGCATGCGCAGCAGATCGGTCTCCTTGGTGGTGAGCTTGCGCGGTCCCGGGGGTTCCGGCGTGCCTTCCGGAAAAAGCGATCCCTGGCTGTCATCGTGGATGAGTGTCTGCTTGCGAAGGTCGAAGGTGAACCCGCCCAGTGTGTAGCGCGTCGGCTCCTCTTCCTTCGGTGCCAGCCCCCGGGAGCGCTTCAGTACGGCGGTGATGCGCAGGATCAGCTCCTCCATGCTGAAGGGCTTGGTCAGGTAGTCATCCGCGCCCGCTTGGAAACCGGTGATGGTGTCCTGCTTCATGCTCTTGGCCGTGAGGAAGATGATCGGTGTCCGATCGTCGGATTGCCGGATCTTCTTGGCCAGGCTGAAGCCGTCCATCAGCGGCATCATCACGTCGAGGATGAGCAGGTCGAATTCGCCACCATTGTAGGCATCCCAGCCCTGCTTGCCGTCCTTGCGGTGTTCCACCTCATATCCTTTGGCCGCCAGGTATTGGGCCAGCAGGCTGCCCAGGTTCGGGTCGTCCTCACAGACCAGGAGCTTGATCGTGGTGTCCATGTTCAAAGGGGATGGTGATGTGGAATGTGCTGCCCATGCCGGACCCGCTCTCCACGCGGATCCCGCCGCCGTGCCGCTCGATCACGGCCTTCACGTAACTGAGGCCGAGCCCGAACCCTTTCACGTTGTGGCGGTCGCCGGTGGGGACACGGTACAACCGGTCAAAGATCTTCTTCTGCTCGCTCTTCGGGATGCCGATGCCGTTGTCCTTCACCCGCACGGTAAGCCCCTTGGAGTCGCTGTGCGTGGCGATCGTCACCACCGGCGCCGTTTCGCAGTACTTCACGGCATTGTCGATCAGGTTGTAGAACACGTTCGCCAGATGGATGCGGTCGCCCCGCACATGGGCCAGCTCCGCTTGCGGCAGGAATTCCACGCGTCCACCCCGGTTCTCCGCGCTGATGGAACTGTTGCGCACCACGTCCGCCAGAACGGCGTGCAGGTCCAGGTCCGCCAGTCGCAACCGCATGTGTCCACTGTCGCTCACCGCGCTCTGCAGCACGCTTTCCACCAACAGTCCGAGCCGCTTGTTCTCGTCGCGGATCATGTTGGTGAAGATCTTCATCTGCTCGGGGCTCTTGGGGATCCCCGGGTCGTTCAGCGCCTCGCAGGCCAGTGCGATGGTACTGATCGGGGTCTTCAGCTCGTGCGTCAGATTGTTCACCAGGTCGTTCTTGATGTCGCCCAACCGCTTTTGCAGCCAGATGGTGCGCAGTGTGTAAACGAAGGCCGCGATGATCAACAGCAGGAACAGCGCGGATGCCGCCAACAAGGGCCACATGCTGCGGAGCACATGGCGCTGCTGGTCCGGCAGGTGGATCCGCAGCCAATAGGGCTCGCCGACAAGGTCGTTGCGGAAAAGGCGCGTGCTGTGCGCGCTGGACCGCAGCGCGGAGGAGTCGCCCGGTTCCACGAGGGCCACCAGCGCCGCCGGACCGCTTTCGCCGAATATGCCATGATCGAAGCGCTCGTTTATTCCCCGACGTTTCAGCTCGTCCCGGATCAACGAGTCCAACAGGCGGAGATCCACCCGCTCCAGGATGCTTCCATAGAACCGGGTGCTGAACAGGCCCCGTACCACATCCGTGATCAGCGAATCCCGTTCATCATACACCTTGGTCCATTCCGTCATTACCCCGCCCGGCTCCACCAAGGGCGGGTCTTCCAGCGGTGCGACCTCGTCCTCCTCCGGGAGCCGCGCCATGGAGTCCATGCGCGCCAGCATATCGCGCCCCAGTTCATGCTCCCGGAAACCGGACATCGCTTCGAAGTGCTCCAGCCGGTCGCTCACCGCAACGAGCGCATTGTCCACATTCTCGCTGAACTGCTGGTCCTTCAATGCGATGGTGCTGCGGATCCAACGCCACTGGATGAAGACCAGGCCCGCGAGCGCCACGCTGATGGCCGCGGTGAGCACCGTGATCAAGCGTCTGTCCACAGCGGGCCAAACTACCGGCGACCCTTGGCGCCCTAAGGCATTTAACCTTCTTTAACCGGCGTTGCAGGGGCTTAACAGCGCTCGCCGCGCCTGCCCGATACGTTCGTGGCGCTCTTCGGCAAGGACGTAACACCACGACGCGCCATGTTCCGCAACCTCCTTCTCGCCACACTGCTCATCACCGCTTCGGCCACCATCGCCTGCGACGCCGATGTGCTCCGACTGAACTACCGCAAAGCCCCCGCTGCCAAGCCGGCGGCGAAGCCCGCCACCGCGATGCCCAAGACCACCGATGCCCTCCGCAAGGCACCGGCGCCTTGCGCATCGCTCACCGCATCAACGAAGCTGGGACCACGATAGGTTCGTTCTCGACCGCCTCCGGGCGTAGAGTTCCATTCCAGCGCAACAAGGGGTCGAAGGGCTTGTCGAAAGACGGGCCCTTCGATTTTCACGCACTTCCCCACCTCCGATGAAGCGGGCGCTCCGCCGAGGACGCCCACCGGAATAACTTGGCGCACCGCCTTCGCCACCAGGCTTCGGCGGTCAACAATGATCGACGTGCTGAACTGTATCGGCGGGATCTCGGGTCCTTCGCGAAGCGGCACCTGGCTGGACAGTTCCGAGCCCGCCACGGGCAAGGTCTACGCGCGTATCGCGGACAGTGATGCGACGGATGTGGACGCTGCGGTGATCGCAGCGGAAAAGGCCTTGCCCGGGTGGATCGCCCTCGGACGTGAGGGACGGAGCCAGGCCATTCTGCGCGTGGCCGCGCTGATCGAGCGGGACCTCGACCTCTTCGCGAAGGCCGAGAGCCGCGATAACGGAAAACCGGTATCGCTGGCCCGCGAGGTGGACATCCCCCGCGCCGTGGCCAACCTCCGCTTCTTCGCCACGGCCATCCTGCACTGGAGCAGCGAGTCGCACCTGATGGACGACGTGGCCGTGAACTACACGGACCGCCAGCCCGTGGGCGTGGCCGGGTGTATCAGCCCGTGGAACCTGCCGCTCTACCTGTTCACATGGAAGATCGCGCCCGCGCTCGCGGCCGGTTGCACCGTGGTGGCCAAACCCTCCGAAGTTACTCCGCTCACCGCGCACATGCTCGCCGAACGGTGCATCGAAGCGGGGTTGCCGCCCGGTGTCCTGAACATCGTCCATGGCCTCGGGCCCAAGGTGGGGGCGGCCATCACCGCGCACCCGCGGATCCCGGCGATCTCCTTCACCGGGGGTACGAAGACCGGGGCGGAGATCGCGCGGGTGGCCGCACCGATGTTCAAGAAGCTCAGCCTGGAGTTGGGCGGCAAGAACGCCGTGCTCGTGTTCGCGGATTGCGACTTCGACCGCATGCTCGCCAACACCGTGCGCTCCTCCTTCCGCAATCAGGGGCAGATCTGCCTGTGCGGTTCGCGCATCCTGGTCGAGCGCTCCATCTATGACCGCTTCCGCGATGCGTTCGTGGCACGGACCAAGGCCTTGCGCGTGGGCGACCCCTCTGCGGAAGACACGGATCTGGGCGCCGTGGTGAGCGAGGGCCACATGAACAAGGTCCTCGGGCACATCGCCATCGCTCAGGAAGAGGGGGGCAGGGTCCTGTGTGGAGGTAGGCGTGTGCGGCTCGAAGGCGAGCTGCGGGAAGGATGGTACATCGCTCCTACCGTGATCGAAGGATTGGGGCCGCAATGCCGTACCAACCAGGAAGAGATCTTCGGTCCGGTGGTCACCCTGCAGCCGTTCGATACGGAGGAGGAGGCCCTGTCCCTCGCGAACGCCACACCTTATGGCCTGGCCAGTGTGCTCTGGACGAGCGACACCCAGCGGACGCATCGCGTGGCGCGTGCCCTGAACAGTGGCATCGTGTGGGTGAACTGCTGGATGGTGCGCGACCTGCGCACACCTTTCGGCGGCATGAAGCAGAGCGGCGTAGGGAGGGAAGGTGGTGTGGAAGCCCTGCGCTTCTTCACCGAAGCGAAGAACGTCTGCATCCGGTTGTGAAGGCGGGCTCCAGCTCTCCAGGTCCAACAGCTCAGTAGACCTCTTTCGTATTTCCCGTTCCTGCGTTGGAAGTCAATGTCACGGTGAGCCCGTCGAACCGGTTCGGCGGGCTCACCGTGACATTTCAACGAAATACGAAAGAGGTCTAGTAAACCCGTGGCCTGCGGGTGCGGTTCTTCATACCGTTGGTGAAGAACCAACCGAAGCGGTCGTTGAACCACCGCTCAAAACGGTCCATCGCATCATGGAAAAGCAGCAAGGCGGTGGTCATGGCTCCAAGTCGTGATGGAAAGACGACCAAGGTGCCACGATCATTGCCCATGGCACGCGCCACGGATCGTGTGAACCTTGGCAAGCTGCGCGGAGCGCCTGTACCGAACCCGCTCGTGGACCGCTATCAGAAAACGGCCCGAACGATCACCAATGCCTGTTCTCCGTCCGTCGGGAAGATCTCGGCTTGCAGAGGTTCGACCGAAAGCCGGGCCAGGTCCAACAGGTCCGCGCCTTCCTGCGCATCGCCGCGCTTCAGCAGGGCGTTGCGGTAGCGGCGGTCCAATTCTGACCGGTCATGGCCGCCCAGCGCGCGCACCTTGCGCACCACATCTTCCGCCACGCGCGGTTCCAATGCACGGCCGACGGCAAGGCTATTGTGCTCCCCATCGCGCGAAAGCGCACAGATGTACCGCTCGCTCCCTTCTCCTGCGGATGCCAGAAAACCGTTGGCCGCGAGATAGGCCCGGCCCCGGAGGCCAGCACGCCCCGTGTGGTCGTCAACATCCTCTTCCAGCATGCGCAGCACCGCTTCCTGCACGGCCACCGGACGCTCGCCGATGTGCAACAGCAACAGATCGTTCTGCACCACCGTGCCATGCAGAACGGCCGCCTCCGTGAGCACCCCGTCGTAGGCCCGTTCCGAACCGAGCCGCACCGCGAGAATGAACAGTTCATGGTCCTCCCCGAGACCCCGCAAGGTGTAGCCCAGATCACTGCCCGAGCGCCGCGCCATTTCGATCAGGCCCAGCCCCGCCCCACGACGTGGCTGATCCGAATTGTGCTGCAGTCCCGAGAGGAACAGGTTCTTCAACTGCGACGGCTCCATGCCTTGCAGGCGGTGCAGAGCGCTGCGCAGACCGAGCACATCGCTCTTCTTCACGGGGTTCACCGCCACCACCACCTGCTGGCCATCGGCGCCACAGCGCAACAGGAAGAGGCTCCTCCCCTCACCTCGCTCCACCTGGGGCGGAAGCACCGCACGATGCCGGAGGATGTTCTGATAGGCCTCCACCATGATGAACGCCAGCCGTCCACGCGCCGTTCCGCGACCATCCCCGTTCACGGACGCTTCACCCAGGGCGATCAATCGGCCCGTATGCTCGTCGTGGAATGCTCCGCTGTAGGCGAACACGCTGCGGTCGCCCCGCAGCGCATGGTACAACGAATTTGCGATGCGCGGATCCATGCGGCCCGGGCGAATATATCCCGGTGCAACCGGCCCCGGACGGTAGTCCCGTGCAGGTAATACACCACTTCTATCTTGGACGCCGTCCCATGCCTCCCCCCGCCCTGGTCGAACAAGCGCGCCTGCACGTACGCCGCCATTTCGCACGCCACATGCCGAAGTGGATGGCGTTCCACGACCTGGAGCACACCCTGGCCGTCGTCCGCTCTTCACAGGAGATCGGCCGGGGTATGGGGCTCAGCGCCATCCAGCTCCGCACATTGGAGATCGCCGCACTGTTCCATGACGCCGGCTATGCGAGCGCTTATCGTGGGCATGAGAAGAAGAGCGCCGCGCTGGCAAAGCTTTTCCTGAAAGCGCAAGGCGCAAGCATCCCGCTCACCGAACAGGTGGGCGCGTTGATCCTCAGCACGCGCATGGGCGTGCGGCCGCGCACCGTGATGCAGCGCGTGCTGCGCGATGCGGACAGCGCCAAGGCCGGGCAGGCGGACTTCCATGAGCGCAGCGAGCGCCTGCGCGCGGAGCTTGAGCATGTGCGCGCCAAGCGCATCCCCGCCCATGCATGGAACGCCGAGAACCTCCAGTACCTCCAGAACCACCGCTTCCATACGGCCTATGCGCAACGACGCTTCGCCAAACAGAAAGCGCTCAACCTGCGGAAACTCACCGCCCGCGCCAGGCTCCCGAAGAAGCTGCTCGCCGTCCCCGTCTTCGGTGTGGAGCGGTTCTTCGACCGCGACCTCAGCTGGCTGGCCTTCAACGCCCGGGTGCTGCAGGAAGCCCAGGACGAGCGCGTACCCCTGCTCGAACGCCTGAAGTTCCTCGCCATCCACAGCAGCAACCTCGATGAGTTCTACCGCGTTCGCGTGGCACAGCTGCGTGGGCTGCGCAACCTGAAGAAGAAGGACCGGTCCGCGCTGGAAGTGCCACCGGAGAAACGCATCGCACGCATCAACGCCGAAGCGCTCGAGCAGCAGCGCGCCTTCGGGAAGCTCTATCGCGAGCGGCTGTTGCCCGCCTTGGAAAAGCACGGGGTGCGCTTCCTCTCCGAAGAACGGCTCACGACGCCACAGCGGGAGTTCGTGGCCCGCTACTTCACCGAGCGTATCGCACCGCTGCTGCAAACGGCCTCCCTGCGCGCGGGCAACGCTCCGTTCATCGAGGACCGCAAGCTCTACCTGGTGTGCGACCTGGTGCAGAAGGGAACGAAGAAGCGCAAGCGCGTGCTGGTGAACGTACCCTCGGATGAACTCGGCCGCTTCATCCTCCTTCCCGCGCGCGGCGGCCGCACCGACCTGCTCTTCCTGGATGATGCCATCCGGCTCTGCGCACCGCTGTTCTTT
>JAGODO010000144.1 GCA_017998165.1 Flavobacteriales bacterium
GAGGGAAACACCGATGCGGTAGCTGTACGGCATCGGATCGCAGGAGCCATGCGGCACATAGCCGTCCGCGTTCTCCAGCGTGCGTTCGTAGGTCGCGCCGACATCGAAGCCCCAGCCCCGGCCGGCATTGACGGCCGGTGACGCGAAGCCATAGATACCGGATGCGTCATAGATATCGGCCCGTGCTGTATCAAGCACCGCGTAGTCCAGTGCGGAGAAGTTGAGCCCGGCCCCCATGTGGGCCATCAGGTACTTCGCGGTGATCCCCGCGCTGAGCAAGCTGTTCTCCTTTGCCGCGAGCAGGCGCGCATAGCTGGCCCCGAACTCGGTCCATGCGCCACCGGCGATGCTCAAGCGGTCATCGTTGTACCGGACGCCGTGCTGCGGTGTGTAGCCCAGGCCGTTGTATGCATAGCGCGCCAGGTCGTTGCCGATGCCGGTGATGCTGAGCCCTGCGCGGGTCCTCACATGCGCTCCGAAACTGTGCTTCCCCAGGTTCAGGGCTACGGCCGGCAATGCGAGATGGGCGTTCACGAAGCCATGCCGGCCACCACTGCTCAGCGACTCATAGAAATTCAGCTTGCCGCCTTCGGCACCGCGGATCCCCGCCCCCATCTCTCCGAGAAGCGAGCGATCATTGCCGCTCATGTACACGTGATCGTTCCAGATGAAGGCGCCGGCCCCGATCAGGTTGATGTCCATCCAGGCCCACTGGGTGGCCATGCGCGCGGGATTCATCGGCACGGCATCGGTACCCGCATAGTTGCTGTGGGCGATACCGAACTGTTCCTGGCCGAACGCCGCGCGTACGACCAGTACCAGCACTCCAAGGGTAAGCTTGCGGTGCATCGGGGCCTTGGTACGAACGCACCGCAAGTAGGTTCTCCCCGTTGCCAGCGGAACGGTCCGTTCGTTGGACCACAACGAAAGTGGCGCTCTGCCGTCGTCCTAAAGCGGCGCGACGGAACTATCGCTCAACAGTTCCGGAGTAGTAACAGCTCCCGCATCCGTGACCTGTACCTCATAAAGAACCGGGGTCCAAGGTGGAACGATGCGGCTGGAAGAGCCCGTTGGTCCATAAGCAAGGTCCGATGGGATGATGAAGCGTCCTTTCCCCTTGTTGGACAGCAGATGGATCGCGATCTCCAACCCCCTCAGCACTTGGCCCGGGTCGCCCAAGCGGAAGGTGAGCGGTTGCTGCGAGGTATAGGTATCGTCGAATACCTCCCCTGTTTCGAGGAACCGACCCGTATAGCTGATGGTGACGACCTGTCCGCTCTGGAGCTTGGGCCGCTTGGCACCCTTCGGATCCAATTGGTAGAAGACACCCATGAAATGGGGCCATTCGCCAGGTTCGTGAGCGAAGAAGCGCGCGAGCGTGGAGTCCTCATCCGCGGCCGTGCGTGCTGTGCGGACCGCTTCGGACAGTTGCCTGCTTTCCTCGCGGGATCGCAAGGCGAAGAGGGAGAGCTCCAGGTCGACCCAAGCCGTGTCGGGCAATGACCCGCGCTCCGCGCCGATCGCCGACCATGGAATGCGTGCCACGGTCGCCACCAAGCTCACGCTGTCGCCCTCATGGAACAGGATGGCCCTGGACGCCTCTTCAGGGATGAGCCCATCGATGGCGCCATACCAACGCTCGGTGCTGAACAGGGATCCCGGCGCTTCCCCGTGCCGGGCCATCCGAATACGCACGAGCGCGCTGTCGCTATCGGTCGGGAGGCGTTCCCCATCGCCCAGCATCCGCAGCTTGAAATGCACGTTCTCGGTCACTGGCTTGAAACCTGGGAAGGGTGATCGCCCACATCCGACCAGGAGGAGCAGGACAAGCGGTGGAGCGATCCACGACGTGTTCATCGCGCGCCAAGGTAGGATCCGGGCCTGGCCGCGTGCCTGATCGGATGCAGCTTGTAAAAAAACGGATAGCCCCCGGAAAGGAGGCTATCGCGTTCCGCGGGCATCGTGCGGTCAAGGCTGCACCATGCCCGTTTGTTGCGCTGAGCCGCATCGCTTGTTCCAGAGCTCCATCTGTTCCGGTGTAAGGATCATTTGCAGTTCATCATCCACCGAGAGAGCCACTGCGGGCGCGGGGTCGAGGTCGGCTAAGGCGGCTTCTTCCGCCACCTTCGAATTGTCAGGTACTACAGCAGTGTCCTTCGTTGACATTGGCGCGGACGGATCGGCCTGCTTTTCCACCAGGACCTTGTCTTCGCCAGCATCCTTCACTTTGGTGCTTTCCTTCTTGGCGGCCTTCTGCTTCACGTACTTCGATTTTTTCAAGTCCTTCTTCGGCTCCTCTTTCGGAGCCATCATTTCCTTGTAACGCGTCTGCAAGGCGCCCACACGGTTCACCTGGTCTTCGTTCAATCCCAACGCGGACCATGTGTACAGTCCGGCCGTCGTCAGGCATTCGTCATAGGCGCTCTTCACCGGTGCGGGGTCCTGCATAGTGGCAGGCTCCCTTACAGGAGGTTGAGCCGGTGCTTCGGGAGTATTCTGGGCACTCACCGTCGCCATGAGGCCCAAGGCCCCGATCATCAACAGGTTCTTCATGGTTTCGCGGTTTTGGCACACGCTTGCGATGACCGTACCGGATCAAGCAATGCACAGGGCGGCAGTCGCTTCCGCTTCTTCCTCATTTACAGAGAACGTGACCCACCCCGACGATCCCTCCCCAACCTGTTGACTTCATTCCACGTTGGTCGGCTCCGGTCACATATTCGCGCCATGTCCGACCGATCCGCTGAGCGCATCCGACCCTCGACACTGAAATTCCTCGCGGACCTTGAGCGCCACAACGAGCGCGACTGGTTCAACGCCCAGAAGGAGCGCTATCTCGAAGCCCATACGAACATGGTCGCCTTCGCCGATGCGCTTCTCGTGCGGATGAGCAAGCACGACCGCATCAGCACGGAGAGCGGGAAGGCCAGCCTGATGCGCATCCACAACGACCAGCGCTTCCACAAGGACCGCCCGCCGTACGCGCCCCGCTTCGGAGGAAGGCTCGTGCGGGTGAAACCGGCCTTGCGCGGCGGCTACTTCTTCCGCATCCAGCCCGGCGACCGGTCGCACGTGACCTGCGGCTTCATGGGGCCGGAGCCCGGCGACCTGAAACTCATCCGCCAGGACATCGCTTACGACCACGAGCCATGGCGGCGGCTCCTCCGCAGCAAGGCGCTCCGGGCGCACCTCGGCGAGCTTTTCGGGGACGAACTTGCCACAGTGCCACGCGGCTTCGAGAAGGACCATCCGGCAGTGGACCTTTTGCGCAAGAGGCAGTTCCTGCTGCGTCGTGCGTTCACGGACAAGGAGGTGCTGGCGCCCGGCTTCGTGAGTGAAGTGGTGAAGACCTGGCGGGCGGTGCGCCCATGGTTCGACCATATGACCGAAGTGCTCACCACGGACGGCAACGGCGGCCGCTGAAGGGGACACGGCGGTTGCGCGCGTGCCGATCCTGTGCATCTTCGCCACGCCCCGTGAACTAGTGCATGGGGGCACCAGAAGATCATGAAGACCTCGATCCGCCCGGCAGGGAGCAACACGGAAGGCACGCCTTACACGCCAGCGGTAGAGGCCGGCGGCTTCGTGTTCGTGAGCGGCCAGATCGCCAGCGTGGCGGGCACGCGGCAGCTGCGCACGGACAACATCACCATGGAGACGCAGGCGGTGATGGACAATATCGCCGGCATCCTTGGCGCAGCGGGCCTGACCCTCGACCACATCGTGAAGTGCTCCATCTACATCAGCAACCTGCAGTTCTACGCCGAGGTGAGCCGGGTGTACCTGGCCTGCTTCAAAGGCGACCCTCCGGCGCGCGAGACGCTCTGCGTGAAGGAGATCCCGCGCGGGGTGAACGTGATGATCAGCGCGATCGCCGTCAAGGGCTGAGGCTGCTTACTTCTTCCCCATCCATTCGAAAGCACTGTACACCGCACGGTGCAGGATGGTCGCGTGCGTTTCTTCAGGGAACGCCACATACGTCCAGCGCAACGGCGGACGTGCGTTCGCTTTGAACGCGGCGATGACCTTGTCGACCTGCTGTTGCATCATGTCATCATCACTCGCCATGGCGATGAACACGCGCTTGGGTTCGGAGGCGTGCTGCGTGGTCCATGCGGCCGCGCTGTCCGCCAAGGAGCCGTTGTCCCACCACACGCTCGGGCTCACCAGGATGTAGTCGTCGAACAACCCCGGTCGCTTGAAAAGCATCTCCGTAGCCACCAGCCCCCCGAGTGATTGCCCGATGATCGTGCGCTTGCCATTCGTCTTGTAGGTCCTGTCCACGAAAGGCTGGAGTTCCTCGCCGATGAACCGGATGAAGCCCGCCGATCCGCCGCTGTTCGGCACCCAGACCTTGTCGCTGTCGTTGCGTGTGGGATAGGTGAAGTCATGCTTGCGGTCCACGTTCGCGATGCCCACCACGATGCTCTTGGGCAGCAGGTCGTACATGTTCATGTACTGCGCCAGTCCGGCGATGTGCGGGAAGTCTTCGTGGGCCGAACCATCGAGCACGTAGATCACCGCATAGGTGGTGGCGCTATCCGGTGAGTAGCCGTCGGGCAGGTAGATGTTCAACGTACGGTCCTGTACGAGTATCGTCGATCGCAGCGTGCGCACCTCGCCGAAGACGAACGGCCTTGCTGCGGCAGGATCGGACTTCGCAGTGTCAGCAGCGGTGGAGGGCGCATCGTGGTCAGCGGTCTTCACAGTTGCCCCGCCCCGATCGCAAGCGACAAGCGTGAGCAACATGCAGACCAGCACAAGAAGATAGTGTCTCATCGAATTGTTTGAGCCGAAAGCTAGGCGCACTACGCTGATCGAAAAGGCGTTCTTGGCGGGATGCGATGGCTGGTCCGGGTGATCCAGGTGCTGTACACGGGATCGTTGGTGGCAGGCTTCTGCTACTGGTGGTACGTCTGGCAGATGCACGATGGAATGCCTCCGCAGGACGAGGTCTTGGGCGGGTGGGCGAGAGCGAATGGATGGGCCTTTGAACATTCTCTTGATCCCGTTGTCGCGCAACTCACCTGCCCCGTGTTCTGGGTACTTACGCGACGGATGGAATGGATCGGCTGCTGGTCCATGCTGCGCAAGTTCCACCTCGGGCTCGTGTTGCTCATCGCGCTCACCCTGCTCCTGCTCCTGCTCGCCACGCCGGACGTGAGCGGCTTTCGGAGCTGAGGGGTGCTTGTACCAGTTCAATGGCGGAGAGGCGAAATGCGACGGACTTTCGCGGCCGCGCCTTGGCCTCAACGTCTACGGCGGACCATGCATGGAATTCGGCATTTACACCTTTGTTGACCACACACCCGACCCTGTGACCGGCGAGCGCATCAGCGCGGCGCAGCGGCATAGCAACCTGTTGGAGGAAGCGGAACTGGCGGACAAGCTGGGGCTCGATGTCTTCGGCGTCGGCGAGCACCACCGAGAGGATTTCATCGCTTCGGCACCGGCTGTTGTGCTGTCGGCGATCGCGGCCCGAACAAAGCGCATCCGCCTGACGAGCGCGGTCACCGTGCTGAGCTCGGACGATCCGGTGCGCGTCTTCCAGCAATACGCCACGCTCGACCAGTTGAGCAACGGCCGCGCGGAAGTGATGGCGGGGCGCGGCTCCTTCACCGAATCGTTCCCCTTGTTCGGTTTCGACCTGAAGGACTATGAGAGCCTGTTCACCGAGAACCTCGATCTGCTGCTGCAGCTGCGCGAGAACGAGCGCATCACGTGGAAGGGCCGGCACCGCGCGCCCTTGAACGGTCAAGCGGTCCATCCGCGACCGGTCCAGCATCCTTTGCCCGTCTGGCTCGCGGTAGGCGGCACGCCGGAAAGCGTTGTGCGTGCAGGCACGCTCGGCCTACCGATGGTGCTCGCGATCATCGGTGGCGAACCCGCGCGCTTCAAGCCGTTCACCGATCTGTACAAGCAGGTGTGGCGCGAGGCCGGACACGCTCCGGAAAAACTCCAGCTCGGTATCGGCTCCCACGGCTTCATCGCGGACACCACGGAAGAAGCCGCCGAACTGATCTGGCCGCGCTACGCGATGCAGATGGGGCGCATAGGCAAGGAGCGTGGTTGGGGACCGGTGGGGCGGCCGCAATTCGACTTCGAGATCTCGCCCAATGGCGCGATGCTGCTCGGTGATCCGGAGACGGTGGCGAAGAAGATCATCCGCGAGCACCGGTTGTTCGGTTTCACGCGCTTCTCCCTGCAGTTCAGCGTGGGCAGCGTACCGCACGAAAAGATGTTGCGTTGCATCGAACTGTACGCCACCAAGGTGGTGCCGATGGTAAAGGCAGCGGTCGCATCTTCGTAGCATGGACATCGCCTCGGCGCGCGAGATCGTCCTCAGCGAATTCCACGCGGAGGAATCCGACCACTTCGGCACGGTGGCCTTCCGCATCAAGGCGAGAAAAGCGGGTGGAAAACCGGGCCGCACGTTCATGACGCTCTGGCTCGAAGAGGGCTTCGCGGTACTGATGCTGGACACGGATCTGCAGGCAGGCCTGCTGGACCACAGGAGCAGAGCGTTCGAACGGCACCCGAGCAAGTGGGGCGACAAGGGAGCAACGATCCTGCACCTGGTCCAAGTGGACCACCAGCAGTTCCGCGAAGCGGTGGGCGTGGCTTTCACCCACGCGCAGAGGTAGTGGCGGCGATGCGTAGCTTCACCCTTCAAGTGACGCGGTTAGCGATCCATATCCTGAGCGGCGGGCTCATGTGCGTGCTCGGGTCACTTTTCGCCACCTGCGCACGAGGCCAGTTCAACGTGCCCGACATCCTGCTCTGCGATATCTGCCCGTTCCCGGTCGTAGCGGATGTGGACACGAATGGCAGTCCTGACCTGATCTTCACGAGCCCGGATCTGGAGAACATCACCTGGCGGGCCAATGACGGCGCGGGAAACTTCGGTCCGGACCAGTTCCTGGCGATCAACCAGCGCCACCTGACCATCCGCCTGGCCGTGGACGCGGATGACGACCATGACATCGACCTGATCGGCGTTACGCTGGCGCCCTACACGGACAGCCTGGTGGCGATCCTGCGGAACGAGGATGGCTTCTATGTGCTGGACACCATCGACCATCCGATGAGCGGCCCGCGTACCCTGGAACAGCGGGAGGACCTGGACAATGACGGACGACCGGATCTCCTGAGCCTGGACAATGGCACTGCGGACATCTGGTACCGCGACGACGGGAATGGCAGCTGGACACGCTCCAGCATACCGCACTGGTGCCTGCCTGTGGGTGGACCCTATGTCGTGCTGGATGTGGAGGGCGACGGCGACCTGGACCTGGCGCGGTACGTTGTGGAGGACAGCCGCTGGGTGGTGATCTGGAATCTCGGGGACGGCCGATTCGGTCCGTGGACCTGGGCCACCACGGAACTCGCACAAACGACCATGGAACCCGGATCGGGCAAGCACGACGTGAACGATGACGGACTGATGGACCTGGTAGTAGGCGGGCTCGCGTCGATATCCAACGGCAACGGCACGTTCGCGCCCGCCTTCGGCCTGCTGTTGCAGTATGAACACCAGTCCATCGCCAATGTGAACTGTGGAAGCGCTGCGGAAGCGGTCCTGAGCCGGAGCGCCACGCCGACCATCTCGATACGGCGACTGGATGAACCGGCCGCGGTGAGCGACGTTGCGGCTCCCTCCCTTCCGGTCCGCACCGAACTGCATGATCTTGACCTCGACGGTCGCATCGACCTGCTCATGGGGGCGATCCCCGGCCCCGCGCAACTGTGGTGGCGCTCCAACGATGCCGTCGTTCCAACCGTGACATTCACGATTCCGGACGCGTACGACACGGTGACATCCAGCACGGTGGTCCCCTTGGACCTTGGCTGGGGCTGGCCATTGGACGGCGCTTTCTTTTCGGGTCCGGGTGTCTTCAACAACACGTTCTACAGCGGTCTGGCAGGCGTCGGCGATATCCCGATCACCTACCACTATCTGAGCTTCAACACGCAGGATCTGTGCGAGGGGACGGCAACGGACACGATACATGTGCTCGCACTCACCGGCATCGTGGAGGCAAGGCACCAAGCACTCGTGCTCTCCCCGCATCCGGCGGATGCATGGACCGACATCCGGGGCGCCCTTGGTATTCCTTCCTCGATCCGGGTAACGGATGTCCTTGGGAGAACGGTGCCCGCGTCATGGAGCACATCCGGGCCGAACGCGGAAAGCGTTCGTCTGCTCACCGCCGCACTGCCCGATGGAGCTTATGTCGTGGAGGTCACGACCGTCAAGGGTCGATCGCTTGGTGGAAAGCTGCTCGTATCCCATACGGGACGGTGAGGCCGCTCATCAGTGACCGAAGACCTCCACGCCAAGCCTGTAAAAACCTTGCGGAACCGCGCA
>JAGODO010000145.1 GCA_017998165.1 Flavobacteriales bacterium
GATCCGCCGGTCTTCCCCGACGTCGCCCTGCCTGTGAAAAGTGCGACCGACCTGCCGAAGGTGCTTGACAGCCTGTCTGCGAATGGTGCCGACTTCTTCAAGGTCTATTCGCTCCTCGCACCGGAGGAACTGGAGCGTATCGCGGCGTACAGCAAGGAGCACGATAGGGTCTTTGCCGGTCATCTATCGGAATATGTGGAGCCCGAGCGGGCGATCGCTTTGGGCCAGCGCAGCATTGAGCACTTGAACCGATTGGAGGAGATCCGGGTGGAGGATCGCGCGCGCTTGGACGGGATCGCTTCCGCGATGATCGAGCACGGCACATGGTCATGCCCCACGCTCATCACGTACCACCGGAAGTCGCACTTGTACGATCCCGCATTGCGCGATACGGCCATGGACGCTCTGGTTCCCGGGCTGCAGGCAGAGTGGGAGCAGGCGGTGCGGAAGCGAACGGAACGGTATGATGCCCCGCATCAGCGCGATAGCTTGGAGGAACGCTTCCAGCAACAGCTTGCATTGGTGGAGCACCTGAAGGAACGCGGTGTGCGTT
The DNA here is from genome assembly GCA_017998165.1 of Flavobacteriales bacterium. GTDB lineage: Bacteria > Bacteroidota > Bacteroidia > Flavobacteriales_F > PHOS-HE28 > PHOS-HE28. The sequence goes on from JAGODO010000145.1 coordinate 554, forward strand.
TGCTGGCTGGAAGCGACCTGGCAGGCATGGCGTTCGTCTATCCCGGCTCTGGTCTGCTGGAGGAACTGGAGCTGCTCGTAAGCGCCGGCCTCTCGAACGCGGAAGCGCTGCGCTCGGCCACGTTGGCACCGGCGGAGTACCTCGGAGCGCAAGCAGAGCGCGGTTCCATTGCGGCAGGAAAGGTCGCGGATCTGGTGGTCCTGGAAGGGAACCCACTGGCTGACATCGGCAAGACGCGAACGGTGGTGCATGTTGTGCATCGTGGCGTGCTGGTGCGCTAGATCCGGACCACAGCAGTGTGTCCTGGACCACTGGACCACCGCAGGGTGTCCACTCAAACCTCCGCCGCGCCTGTCCACCGCTATTGAGCATGTGGCCCGATCTAGGTTTGGGCCATGCGCACGCCTCTCACGACCCTGTTGCCCGTTCTGTTGTTCGCCGCCTGTTCGTCCGCACAGCACGATGATGCACGCATGCCCGCCAACGCGGATGCCCTGTCCTCGTCCACCACGATCTGCGGAACGCTGTGGACGACGCGCAACTTGGACGTGGCCACCTACCGCAACGGCGATCGCATTCCGCAGGTCGCCGATCCCGCTACGTGGGTAAAGCTGACCACCGGTGCCTGGTGCTGGTACAACAACGATTCGGCCACCTACCATCGTTACGGCCGGCTGTACAACTGGTACGCGGTGAACGATCCGCGTGGTCTGGCGCCGAAAGGCTGGCACGTGCTCACCGACGCGGAGTGGGACGCGATGGAAACGTGCCTGGGTGAGGACTCGGTCGGGTACCGCATACGTGCAGGTTCGGCACAATGGCCCGGTCCGGCAACGGGGATCGACAACAGCAGCGGGTTCTCCGGCTTGCCGAACGGGAAGCGTTCAGATGGCGGAGCATTCAGCCATGCTGGCAGTGCGGCTGTGTACTGGACCGCTGTGGAAGGCAGCGTGAGCGATGCGTGGTGTGGTCGTTTGATCCATGATGAGAACCTCCGCGACCTTCCGGCCATGATCACTGGTGTAGGCTACACGAACAAAGCGGACGGGTACGCGGTGCGGTGCGTGAAGGATCGCTAGTACTACAGGCGTGCAACCGCGAAGTGCTCCTTATCCAGCGCATCACTCCGACCACCCAAGGGTGTCCTCCCGAACCAGCGGCAGATCAGCGCCTATCCTCACTGTTTCAGGATGCGCAGGGTGCGGCTGCTTCCGTCCAGCAGCCGGAGCACATAGGCGCCCGTGCTGATCCCGTCAAGGCCGATGCGCGTCGTTCCGGCCTGCGCTGTGCCGGTGAGCACCGAACGACCCATGGCATCGATGAGCGTGAAGCCTGCGGACCGCTCAAGGCCTTGCACGAAGAGCGCATCCCTTGTTGGGTTCGGCCATGCCGCAAGCTGCGGTGCTGAAGCGCTCTGCACCGCGGTGCTGATCTCGCCGCAGGTGAAGCCTTGGAAGTAGTCCCAGATCACCTCGGTGGCGTTCAGGTCGGAACCGGTGGGCCAGGTATGTCCACCACCGCTGATCTTGTAGTGTACCACGGCGGCGTTGCCGTTGCAGGGCGTATACACCTGCTGTTCCACGTTGCCGTGATCGTTGTGATCACAGCCGGTGTGGCGCATGCGAGGTTCGCGGTCCAGAGGTCGAGCACTTCCTGCACGCCGAGCCCGCTGAAGATGCTGCCGTTGTAACTCACGATGAAATCGGATGTACCATGGATCTGCAGCACGCCCGGGGTGTGCTGCGGAGCGCATCCTCCCACGTCGCCTGTGTTGATGGTGCCCGATACCGAGGCGATGGCTGCGAAGCACCTGGGGCTCTCGCATCCGAGCTTGTGGCTCATATAGCCTCCTGCGGAGAAACCACAGGCGTAGACCCGTGTACTATCCACGCTGTATTGGTCCTGTAGGCTGTCCAGCAGGGCACCGATGTAGCCCACGTCGTCGGCCGTGCTGCCGCCAGGAAAGGGCGAGTTGGTGTTCCAGCCGTTGTTCACACCATTGGGATAGGCCACGAGGAAGCCCTCCTGCTCGGCCAGGTCGTTGAATCCCGTGACGTTCATGATGGCAGAGGCGCTTTGGGTAAAGCCGTGCATGACGAAGACCAGCGGTGTGGGCGTACCGGCCACGTACCCCGAGGGCACATACAGGATGTGGTCGCGAGTGATTCCGTCGTGCGTGATGGTGCCGCTGACCTGTGCGCTTGCGATGGAGGAAGCCGCGACGAGTATGAGCGTGATCAGTGAGCGGGTCATGATGGCGGTGGTATTGTTATATGGGGCTGATGCCTTTGATGGTCTCTTCGTTCGGACCGGAGCCTTCAGCTCGGTACAAGTTGAACGAATCGTTCCATGGTTCACATCAACGTTCCGGGCATGATCGCTGCTATGGACCACGGATCTCTGAGCCACCAGCTCCCGGCAGCGAACCGATGGGGGTGCACGCCCGGATCGTGTTACTTCGCGGCTACCATGAAACAAGCAAGCACCATTCTTCTCTTCGTTCTCGCGCTGTGCCTCATTCCGACCGGGCTTTCGGCACAGAAGTGCAAGTATGCCTTGGACGAGGCCGATGCCATGACCGGGAACAAGGTGAGGCGCACGACGGTGAAGTTGGAGGGCTACTTCATCATGAGCTTTTACAAGAACGCGGATGATCACCGTGTGGAGTTGAACGTGCGGTTCGTTGGTGAACGGAACTTCGTGGTACCCGAAGGCAATGAGCTCCAGATCAAGCTCGCGAACGACGAGATGTTCACGCTGAAGTCGGCCCAGTCCGCGTCGCCGGTATCCTATGTTGCCAGCACCCAGGTCATGTCCGATTACGCCCTCTCGTACCGCTGTTCCTTGGATGACATGAAGCGCATCGCCTCCTCCGGGGTCGCCGTGGCTCGGGTGAAACTGGGCGACGAGACGATCACCTACGAGGTGAAGAAGAAGGATGTCCTGGAAACGGCATCAAAAGCGACCTGTCTGCTGGCGGATTGAGCCTTGCTCCTTCCCGCGCATCTTCCGATCGCTGATCGGTGCGGATCGTTCAGCGCTGTACGACCATCAACCTGCGTGCTTCGCGCAGGTCGTTCCGCGTGACTTCCACCAGATAGGTGCCTGTTGCCAGACCAAGCAGGTCGAGGTCAACGCGATCACCTGTTGGCCGGATCCGCCGCAGCTCTCGGCCCAGCGGATCGCGGAGAACGATGGATGATGGCCGGCCCTCGGCGGCATCAAGAAACAATTGCACGCGGTCGCTGGCCGGATTGGGCATGAGTTGCCACGAAGGGGACGGGCCCGGATCCTCGGGACCCAAGGAGGTGGAGATCACGGGTTCCACCTTGCTGAGGTAGCTGTCCTGCGAAAGACACAGGATCGTGTCGTTGGTGAAGGCCACTTCGCCGTTCACATCGCCGCAGGGATACAGTGCTCCCTGGCCATCGCTTTGCACATCGGCGATGAAGGTGGATCCGCTCAGCGGATCCGGCTGGAGCACATCGATCACATTGCCCAAGGTGTCCAGTCGGACCAACGCGCTGTTGTTTCCGGCATTCTGCGCCAGGGTGGTTCCTTCCAGCGTGGCCTGGAAGAAATAATACCCACCGATCACCAGTTCGTTCGCTGTTCCGCTGCGGGTGATGCACGTTGCGAAGTCATCGCCCGGACCGGCCAGATGATCGGTCCAGACCGGTGTGCCGTTGGAGGACGTGCGCATGACGAATCCATCATCCTGGGTGGCCGCGTTCGTTCCGTTCAGGGTACCGCGGTAGTAGCCCGCGAGGATCACATCCCCGTTGTCCGCCACCTCCAGATCCTCGATGCTGGAGAGTAGGGAGGTGTTCACATCAAAGCCGCTCAAGGGTTCGCCGTCGGGTGAGAGCACGTAGACCAATCCGGGACCGTCATTGATCACCGAGTTGGTCAGTTGCACGGGGCCGCTCACAAAGTCGGAGGATACCTCATCCACTCCACCGGTCCAGATGTTGTTCTGCTTGTCGATGTCGATGCATTTCAAACGACCGAAACCATTGTATCCGCCGATGGTGTGCAACCACAGCGTATGGCCAGCGGTATCAAGCTTCTGAATGAAAACGGAGTTGGCTGAAACAGTGGGTACCGTGCGGAAGCGGGCCGTATCCACCCGTAGCAGGGAGAGGCCGGGATCATCCGAATCGTTCGGACTGAAATAGAGTCCGGCCACGACAAGGTCACCATCGTTATCCAACTCGATATCGTTCCCGATGCACGCGGGTCCGAAGGTGCCGACCCAGGTCGCCTCGGCTGAACGCACCCAGGCCAGGTCGCCTTCGGGCGTGTAGCGCGCAATGAAGTGGAAAGGGAGGATCGCGTTGTTGGGGTCGCCCGTGGCGATCAGCGTATCGCCGAAGACCGCGAAATCGACATAGAACCCGGTGATGTAGACGTTCCCGACCGCATCGCACGTGATGCCGTACGCATTGTCGATGGACGGACCGCCGGCCACCCGGGCCCATAGCAGTATACCGTTCGGGTCGTACTTCACCACCAGGATATCCTCCAACCCGATGCTGGTAACGGAGATCCCTTGTTCGCTGAAGGTGCCGTTCAGCACACCGGTCGCGTAGACGTTTCCCTGACCATCGACGGCGGTCGCCCAGAGCTTGTCGTTGTCGTTCTGGCTGCCCACGCGGCGGGTCCAGGTGTGCTCCAGTGTTTGGGCGGACGTGATGACAACGGCAAGCAGAGCCATAAAGAGGAAGGCGGTTCGATGCATAGGTTCCAAGTGATCGTTCGCATTGACGGCGTCAGATCCTAACACGTTGGCTGATAGACTTGTTCCAAAGCGATCGCGACATTGGGGAAAGAGAGTGGCAATGGATCATCCACCTGGCAGTCGTTTTTGGTTCGTGCAACGTTGGAAGTACCTTTCGCATACCCCACCAGCCGACCTTCGCCCGATGCATCCCTGGCTCGCTCCTCTCCACTCCGCGTTCAAACGCAATGCGAACGCCGAACTTGCCCCGGCGATGCAGGCGTACATGAAGGACCACTTCCCCTTCTTCGGGATCATGACCACCGGGCGGCGCGAACTGATGAGGGAGCATATGGGGATGCACGGTGCACCGCCGCTGGAGGAACTGCCCGCCATTGCTCGGTCGGCATTCGCCGTGCCGCAGCGTGAGATGCATCAAGTGGCCGTGGACCTGCTGATGAAGCACGCGAAGAAGCTGACTTCGGAGCACCTTCCGTTGTTGGAAGAGTTGATCACCACCAAGAGCTGGTGGGACAGCGTGGATGCGTTGGCGGTGCATGTGGTGGGGGTGATCCTCAAGAAGTACCCGAAAGAGATCGTGAAGTGGAACGCGCGCTGGGTGAGGAGCGACGACCTATGGTTGAACCGGACCGCCATCATCTTCCAACTGCGATGGAAAGAGGACACGGACCGTTCGCTGCTCTTCGCCAACATCGAACGCCATGCTGCGCACACCGACTTCTTCATCCGCAAGGCCATCGGTTGGGCGCTCAGGTCACTGTCGGAAACGGATCCTGCTGCGGTGAAGGCCTTTGTACGTTCGCACGATCTTGCTCCTTTGAGCGAGCGGGAGGCTTTGCGGAAGATCCAGTGAACCCTTCCGCTCGCACGTTGTTCCTTTGATGAACGCGGATGAAACGCAAAGTCATGTACGTCCTGATCGGTCTTGTCCTCGCCTTCGCAGGCGTTCAAGCCTACACCACGATGAGTACCAAGGGAACCCCTCAGCAACCCTACACGGTGGTGAAGACCGTCGGCGACCTCGAGGTGCGCCGTTACCCGGAAGCACTCACCGCCACGGTGCTCAGGCCTGGCGCGACTTACAAGGAGGTGAGCAATTCCGGCTTCCGAAGCTTGGCGGGCTACATCTTCGGTGGTAACGAAGGCGGGAAGAAGATCGCCATGACGGCCCCGGTACGCATGGAGCTGGGAGCCGACAGTTCGCGCATGAGCTTTGTGATGCCTGCCGACCTCACGATGGACAGCCTTCCCCGACCGAACGACCCGAACGTGCGTTTGCAGCGTGTTCCGGAAGAGGTGGTGGCCGCGCTGCGGTTCGGTGGTTTCTCCAATGATGAGAAGATCGCCGCGCGTGCTGCGGAACTGCTTCAGCAGGTGAACGCCGCAGGTCTCGAACCCATCGGTCCCGTGCGGTTCTTGGGCTACGATCCACCCTGGCAGTTGATAGCCCGCAGGAATGAAGTGGTGGTGGCGGTGCGGTGGATGGAGTGACCTGCATGGAATAGGATGCGGCTGGGCAGACGCTCCAATAGCACGGTGAAACTCCTGTCGCAACGCTCAGCGGGTTCGATGTGGTAGAGCAGCAGCTCCTTGTCCTCGTGGTGGATGCACACGCGCACCAGAGCATCGCTCACCAACTGCGGCTCGCGCACGCAATACCATTTCGCGATACAAGGGCGTCCAAAGATGCGCTGCTATTTTTTCGCAGGGCGATACGAGGAGGTCGCCGCGTAGCGGGGTCTACGTGGAGACCTCCTCGGAGAAGCCATGCGGAAAAAGAGCAAGTAGACTGGACGATTTTGTATTGCGGATTGGTATAGCCGCCGTACTTCAGCGGTTCCGCGCCTCCGGGGACGTCCACCACGGGGCAGCTAGCGAGCATCGCTTACACCAGGGCGGGATGCAGGCCTCCCAGCGTCTTCCTCACAGCGCCCTCCGTGCTCATTTGTCCGAAGGAACCGCCGATCAGTGGAACGGTCCCGTTCTCGCTCACTTGTTCAACCGCTCGAAGTAGCCGCGGTTGATGCCTTGGTTGAAGAAGCTGATGAACAGGGCGATGTAGCTGAGGTAGAAGAGCGATTGCACCGAGATGATGAGCTTGCCCATACCGGTGATGGGGAAGTACTCGCCGAAGCCGATGGTGCTGGTGATCACGAAGCTGAGGTAAACGGAATCCATCCAGGAGGTCAACGGCTGATTGAAATACTGACCGGCCATGTGCAGCACGGCGAAGGTGAAGACCACTTCGAGGTAGTTGATGAAGATGAGCAGTTTCGAGCGGCGGTAGGAGCGCGGCGAGGGAAGGGAATCGCTGGCGAAGATCATGGTGGGGATGTAGAGCAGCGTCTCGGCCGTCAGCCACAGGTTCAGCCAGAGCATTGCGTCGAGGTGCCACCAACCCTGCCAGAGCACGATGATGGGGAAGGCGGCCTTCAGCAGCACGTACACCTCGGTGGCCAGATCCTGATGGAGCGGACCAAGGCGCCAGAACAGGTGCTTCAGGTAAAGGCCCGGGAAGAGGAACTGCGATACGGAAAGGAGCAGGCGCACGATCTTTTCCAGGCCGGCGTCCTCTTCGTAGGTGTTGTTCCAGATGTGCTCCACGTTCTCCCAGCGCTTGCGAAGGGTGCTGTGGCGCACCACGTCAACGGCTTGGCCTCGACCGAACAAGAGCTTGCGGGCGGCGTGGCGCATGATCGGGATGTTCCGCCAAAGGAACGGCATACGGCCATCATCGCGCGGTGCAACGGACGGATCCTTGGCACCTGATCACAGATCGAGCTCGACCCGCCTCCGCTCACGGTTGGGAAACCTCCTTCCGTTCCAGCATCTCCACGAACCGCGCAGGTCGTTTCGCGCTTGCCTCGGACTTCGCGGTCTTTTCCGAGCGGTCGGATGGCATAGCGGTTCTGTGCGTTGAGGGTCGCATAGAACGCTTTCGCGCGAGGCGGCCAGCAGGTCTTTCGGTTCCGAGATGGTTGAACCGGGGCTGCATGCGAGGTCCCATTCGCCGCCCCCACCGCCTCATCGTAGGTGATGGTGACCAGTCCG